>NZ_JBFSTC010000092.1:0-24125 GCF_041466605.1 Vibrio sp. 10N.247.310.17
AGATTGATAGGTTTAAATTGTTAAAGAGCTTCACTTGTTGAGCGTTCCTTTTAAGCAAGGAGCCTCTCGAAGTGGACGGCCATTCTAGCGTTTTAATTCTTAGTGTCAAACACTTATTGGGAATTAATTTCTACTTTTTAAAAGTAGGAGCGTTTAAACGCTTTAAGCTAGTTGCCTTACCAACATTCTTCGCTGAAGCCTTATGGCGTCTACCGTGTCAGTGAGGCGGCATTATAGAGATGCAGCTTTTATTGGCAAGCATTAAATGCGTTTTTTTATTAAAAAAAGAGGTTAAGTGAAGACATTTCAACCAAGGGCTCATTTATACAACTTTCAACCCAAGTTTCGAACAAACTACCCACAACAACCTGTGGATAACTACTCGCAATTATCAAAAAAGTAAGATAAACGAGCCCTAGGGTTTAGATATTCTCTAACTTGCTCCGGTAACTTGCTTGGATTAACTGCATTGACAATTTTTATCTCTTTAGTAAATAGGTCAATGATCGGGGCTTGGGTTCTTGGAACGCTAGGATCATAGATCAGTACGTTCGGATAAAGCATATGTTTGGCATTAACCGAAATCACGATTCCAATTGATTCATTGGAAAGCTGCACGACAGTACCCGGCGGATAGACTCCCATGAACTTAACTAATAGGCTCAAATTATCCTGACTATATAGATGTTTGCAGTTCTTATATAAGTGGGACAATGCCAAGTATGGGATCATTTGTTGAGATTGCGCTTTACCATGACAAAGATTATCGAATGCGTTAGCCACTGAAACTATTTTGGTAAGTTCATCTATCTCTTCTTCTTTTAAGCCTTCAGGATAACCAGAGCCATCATTCATTTCATGATGTTGAACGATTACTTTTTTGGCACTTTCAGGAAAGTCATCAATTCCAGAGACAATATCAGCACCATATTTCGTATGAAGTTTTAGGTAATTCTCTTCCGGTGCTGTCAGCGTACTCTGCTTTCTAAGTATTGCAGCTGGTATTTTGATCTTTCCTACATCATGGAACAAAGCAGCAAAAGAAAGCGCTTTCAATTGTTGAGTATTGTAGCCTTTAGCTTTACCTATCATTAACGCAACGACAGAGACATTTAATGTATGAAAGTAAATGTCTTCAAAGTCAGCTTTAGCATTCATAAGATGTAAGGTAACGCTATCGTCACTTGCCAGTATTTCAACAATATCATCAACTAGACTTTTAACCTCTCCTACCGCATCTATAGGTCGGTTACGAATTTTTGTCATTACTGAACGCATTCGAGCAAGCGAGCGCTCGAACTCTTTCTCACAATGACTGACTCTACGACGGTAAGAGCTTAGGGTTTCGATACGTTCATGCTTATCTTTCCACATCCTTTCAGTTTCAAGGCTTATCTGTAGATCTGAATCGGCCCCTTTCTCTATCTCGTGATTAGAAGGTAAAGGTGCAGTATCGCTTTGACTTAGATTTATATAGACATGCTTAATCCCAAGATGCCGAATTATTTTCACTTGAGCGTCATCTTTTATTTTGAAGCTGTTGAATAAAAATGGGTGTTCGTTCCATTTTAGGGGGAGTCGTATGTGTAGGCCGGGCTGGATGCGATCTACAGTAATCTTTATGCTGCCCATATTTATATAATATTGATTAATAATCTATATTTATAATTCTAATAAAACCACACGGGAATTTCACTATCCAATTTCACAGGTTCAACTTAAAGAATCACAATGCACCATCCAACGAATACCGAACTTATCTTCCACTTTACCAAATCTAGCGCCCCAAAACGTATCTGCGAGTGGCGTCATTATTCGCCCTCCTTGTTTAAGCTTCTCAAAAATTTTCTCTTGAGTCGCGGTATCCTCGGTAACCAAGGAAAGTGCCAGATTGTTCCCTTCAAGTTCTTTAGCTTTAACGCCATCAGACATCATGAGCTTCATACCAAATGCTTCGAACTCAGCGTGCATAACCCAACTAGGTTGTGCCCCCTCTATTACCTGAGGAGCATCACTAAAGAGTTGCTTCGATAAAACAACACCACCAAAGCATTTATGATACAAATCTAACGCTTCACTACAACGACCATCAAAAAACAAGTAAGGGGTTACTGTCAGCATATGTTTCTCCTCTATTAGTCCTTTAAACATAGACAATAGACGTGAGAATGACAGATAACATTCTGATTTAAGATAATTAATTTACTAAGGAATCGCATTACGAACGGAAACGATAATATTTTGGAATGGCACAATAAGAACTGACTGATTGGACAGGCGTTCCTGCCGCTACTACGAAGGCAACGTTTTCTGCTCTCCAGATACAACAAAGCCCCGACTTGAGTCGAGGCTTTGTCATCTAAATATGGTACCGCTAGGCAGGCTTGAACCGCCATGCCCGAAGGCAACGAATTTTGAAAGCGTGAAGGTTACCGATACTTACTTAGATCTACAGGTACCTGTTTTGTTCTCAGGTTGTCAGCAACTAGATCTAGATGTATCGGCTTAACTTTCGAGTATTCACATGACACTCGCACAACCAAAACCTGGACAGGATGAGTACAACCTCCCCCATTTAGTTCGCACAACGAAATTTATGGTAAATCAATCATTATTGAGGATGCTTGCGACAATTCTTTCTCACAATGACTGACTCTACGACGGTAAGAGCTTAGGGTTTCGATACGTTCATGCTTATCTTTCCACATCCTTTCAGTTTCAAGGCTTATCTGTAGATCTGAATCGGCCCCTTTCTCTATCTCGTGATTAGAAGGTAAAGGTGCAGTATCGCTTTGACTTAGATTTATATAGACATGCTTAATCCCAAGATGCCGAATTATTTTCACTTGAGCGTCATCTTTTATTTTGAAGCTGTGAATAAAAATGGGGGGTCATTCCATTTTAGGGGGAGTCGTATATGTAGGCCGGGCTGGGTGCGATCTACTGTAAGTTTAATGTCTGCCACTTTTCCACTACTGACTTTTCTTTATAATCTTTTAATAATAGATTTTGTAAACGAATTCATCAATAAACACGCCATGTAGATGGTGTGCAGTATGGCTTTAAATAGAAGCTATATGGGCCTCTCTGCTTTGCGTATTTTCAAATGAGTTTCAAAGAGCAGCTTGTTCTCTAATTGCTGATCCTTTACTAGTCCCATAAGTGTTTGTACTGCGGCTCTAGCCATATCACTGATAGGGAAATGTACTGCTGATACCGTTGGATAAAGGCTTTCACATAAATCAACACTATCAAAGCTCACCATCGAGATTTTCTCTGGGACCGGGATTTTATGTTCATGTAGAAATTGCATAGCGCCAACCGTCATCTCCTCACTACAAGAAAAAAGGGCGGTCATTTCTTGATGTCGTCTATATATAGCAGCCATTGCATCGTAACCACTTTGACGTCCGTAATCCCCTTCTTCACACCAGCTCTCATCAATTTCAATCCCTGCGCTTGTCATTGCATCGACATAACCAAGCTTCCTCAGCAAACTATTATGCCGTTGTGAAGGTCCCATAATACAAGCAATGTTTCTGTGACCATTTGTTATAAGGTGCTCTACAGCAATACGACTCGCACCATAATGATTAAACGTAACACATCGTTCTTCAATACCTTCTACATGGCGATCTAGCAATACAAATGGTGTCGGCAACTTGGCAAGTTCACGTAAGTCATCATCAGAAAGGTAGCGACTATGGAGCACATACCCATCACAGCGAAGATCATGAAAACGTTGAATCGCCTCTCGCTCACCATCTGCAGAATGATGGCCTTGCGCGGTAATCAGGAACTTTTCATGGGTGTCTAATTCAGTTTGAACTTGCTCCATCATCTCCCCAAAGAACCCACCTGTATAGTAGGTCACTAACAAGCCAACCATGTTGCTTGATGAAGTAGCGAGAGAGCGAGCAATAGCACTTGGGCGATAATTGAGCTGTGCCATGGCCGCTTCGACTTTTTTTCTTGTCTCGTCTCGAAACTTACCCTCCCCATTAATAATACGAGAAACGGTAGAGCGGTTTACTCCGGCGAGTTCGGCGACATCTTTAATCCTTGCCATATGACTACTTAATCCAACTACTTGTTTTATTGAAAAGGGAGACCAAAAATAAAGCGGCCACCAGCAAATCGTAAGGTGATTATAGGGGGTCGACGCTGGCAGCCTAAATCATACACTGACGGCTTGATGAGAAGAACTAAGTGCAGAGTAATCCGTGACTGCGATACCACACTGAAGAAGTTCCTGTTTAAGTATCGAAGAGGTCAGTACTTGTAGCTCCAACTCTCGCTGTAATGCGTAACCACTTTTATGTATTAGAGGTTTATCGATTTCTGCAGGATGGCACATCACTTCGACAATATCGTATTGAGCCTTTAGTCTGAGCAAGTTCCTCATTAGTCCATCTAAATTCACGCCCTGGTCGTAAAACTCATCAGTAAAGAAATATCGAGTAGAATTACTTTCATGGCATAGTCCACTCCCACGTAAAGGCACTCGATACTTTGCAGCAAGCTCCCTAATTACGGGCAGTAATTGAGGGTGAGTGTGTGCATGATGGTGGCTGTCGAGATGACTCAGGGATAAACCTAAAGCAAGGAAATGCTCTACCTGACTTTCAGCTTCTTCATACACTACCTTGGCATCGAAATCTTGTTTCTTCCACAGGTCAGCGTAACTAACAAACTCCTCCTTATTGTTGGTAAGATTAGGGTGCCCCGTTATTGGATCCCCCGCTGTAAAACGCAGATGCACGCCAATTTTTAAATCTGGATTTTGTTTCGCCAACTCAACAGCATGCTTCTCTGCATCCATGCCTACCATCATAGTGGTCGAGTTAACAACGCCTTGCTGGTGTGCTTTGATGATTCCAATATTTACTCCTGACGTTAAGCCAAAGTCATCTGCGTTAAAAATCACTTTCATGACGATACAACCTTATCTATAACGTTGTTAATTTGAATTGAGGAAGGTATGACGCATTGACTCTTAATATGTCATCCAAAATGGATTTCGCCCGACCAATATCAGGCACTAGCGGATTATTGGTCAACGCCATAAGTGCTTTGTCATAACTGCCTTCAACGGCGGCTTCAATCGCCAATTGTTCGTAAGCCTTCACTTGATAGAGCAAACCTTTGATGTTGTTAGATAGCTCCCCTACCGCGAGTGGTTTTGCCCCCCAACTACCAATCACTGCACTACACTCAATCACAGCACTATCTGGCAAACTGTTAATGGCCCCATTATTTAACACGTTAACGACGTGAATACTGTTGCGGTTGTTATAAATCGAATCAACTAGGTTCAATGACGCGTCGGAATAATAAGCTCCGCCTCGTTCCTCTAGTTCCTTCGGTTTATGGTCCAAATTAGGGTCTTGATACAACTTAAAAAGGGCTGATTCTGTTTCCATGACTTGTTCAGCACGGGTACCTTGCTCCCTAGCACTCTTTTTCTCTTCTGCTAACATAGCGTCGGTCTGATAAAAATAGCGATGGTAAGGACAAGGAATAGCACCTAAAGCTTTAAGGAAAGCAGGGTCCCATGGCTCTTCCCAAATATTTTTCATACTGAAGTTGGCACCATCTCCGACTTTTTCCAATACAGTTTGAGTAATATCTTCCCCTCTAAGCCATGCTTTGTGTACCCATACCAAGTGATTCAAACCTGCGAACTCAAGCTGCAATTCTTTTGGCTCACAATCCATCATTTCAGCGATCATCATCTCCATCGAGACTGGTACATTGCACAAGCCAAGACTCTTCACTTTGGAGTGTTTACTCACTGCTTCAGAAACTAAGCCTGCTGGGTTTGTGAAATTCAGCATCCATGCATTTGGCGCTAACTCTTCAATGTCTTTACAAATATCGAGAATCACAGGGATGGTTCGTAGTGCTTTGGCAAAGCCACCTGGCCCAGTGGTTTCTTGACCGATAACGTCATACTTGATGGGGATACGTTCGTCATTAGCTCGTGCAGCTAAGCCTCCTACTCTAAATTGAGTCATTACAAAGTCAGCACCTTTGATGGCTTCTCGACGATCAAATCCCGCTTTGATTTCAATATCGGCGCCAGCCTTGTCAACCATACGCTGAGCTAACCCTTTGATGATTTCGAGCTTCTCTGCCCCCACTTCGATATCAACAAAGTGCATTTGTTTCACTGGTAGAAATTCCAAGCGCTTGATAACGCCCTCAACGAGTTCTGGTGTATAGCTACTACCACCACCAATGATGGCAAGTTTGATTGCATCTCTCGACATAATTGCTTCCCTACTTCTCTGCAAGTTGCTTGTTCAATGCGACGATTTCAACGGCCATTTCTTGAGCCAATATTGTGGTCATTAAGTGATCTTGAGCATGCACCATCACTAAGGTCATTGGCACTTTGCCTTCTCCCTGATCTTCTTCAATTAGTTGAGTTTGAACCAAATGCGCCTTGTTAATACATTCTCTTGCTTGGGATAGCTTTTCTTCAGCCGTTGCAAAATCTTTTTCTCTAGATAGACGCAATGCTTCATAGCTTAAGCTTCTGGCCTCGCCCGCATTACAGATAATTTCCATTACCACTAATTCTTGTTCCATATCTTCTCTCCAGAAAGGAGGGCTGCCAAATGACAGCCCAAATAATCATTAGGCTGTCACGCCTTCGCCTGTTGGTTTTTCTGCATTTTTCGTTTCTTTATTAGTTGGTAGCTCTTGCTCCAGCACCTGTTTCTCGAACATTTTGAAGAAAGGTAAATAAATGAAAAGGTCGAGAATAAGAAGAGCAATAACCAACAACACTGGTGAGAACGTCCAACCACTACCCCATGAGGCCCCTATGATTGCAGGGGTTGTCCAAGGTGTTGTCGCCACCCCCATACCAACAAAACCAAGATGTATAGCAAAATAAGCGATGGTTGCGTTTAAGATTGGCGCGAAAACGAATGGAATAAACAAAATTGGGTTCATCACAATTGGGCTACCAAAGATCACCGGTTCATTGATTTGGAAGAAACCCGGCACCGCACTCATGCGACCTATACTTTTGAGGTGCGCTGAACGGCTGAAAGACATCAACAAGACTAGCGCTAGAGTTGCACCCGAACCACCAATGAAGATGTAGAAATCCCAGAAGGGCTGAGTAAATACATTTGGAATTGGTTGACCGGCAACAAACGCATCGATGTTGACGCTAATATTTGTAAGGAAGATTGGAGACAATAGTCCAACAACGATCGCTGCACCGTGAATGCCTGCAAACCATAATAATTGGCAAACAAGCAGCGCGCCGATGATCGCTGGTAAGGTATTTGAAGCACTGATCAGTGGTTTAAACATTGCCATCACCGCATCTGGGATCAGCATGTCGTATTGAGTCTGAACAAAAATACTTAATGGATATAACGTAATGAAAATCGCTAAGACAGGTAAAAGAACTTCAAAAGAACGAGCGATTGCAGGTGGGACCTGCTCTGGCATACGAATCGTAATGTTATGCTTCTTCATAAAGCGGTAGAGTTCTACCGAGAAGAAAGCACACATGACAGCAGTAAAGATACCAGTACCACCCATGTGCTTCATCGCCAAGGCACCATCTTTTGCAGGTGCAGCAACTAATAAAAAGCTCATGAGCGATAATACTGCGCTGGTGATTCCATCCATTTTGTACGCTTTAGCCAAGCTATAGGCGACCCCAAGCGAGACAAATATGGTCATTATCCCCATCGACATATTAAACGGCATCATAATAGTATCGAAATGCGTCGTCGCAAAGTCCAACCATATTTGACCTAAAGTAAACGAGGTACCCTCTTCAAATGGGGGGAAAGCAAAAATCAAAATAAAGCTACCGACAATAATAAACGGCATTGCCACAATAAACCCGTCTCTCATTGCTCTAACATGGGGCTGATTACCCACTTTAGCCGCTATTGGGGCTATATGCTTTTCGACGATTCCTATAATCGCATCATAAAGCTTCATAGAGTCCATCCTTATTTTCAGACAAAAGAATCCCGCACCAAACATTAATATTCAGTGGTACTCTTATTTATATTTAAAATTATTGAATTAGTTAATCAGATCTAAAGCTTGCTGTAGTACTTCTTCCCCTTTCATCATTCCATAAGCCTGGGGGGAAATCGCTTCTATATTTTTACCATGCTCTTGTGCGGTTTTACGTAGTTCTTCTAGCTGGAAACGAACCTGAGGACCAAGTAAGCAAACATCGTACTCTTTGATAGCCTCATCGAACGCGTTCACAGACAAAGCATTAATCTCACATACAATTCCTTGTTTTTCAGCTGCTTGCTCCATTTTCTTAACCAGCATACTGGTCGACATTCCTGCGCTACAGCATAAAAGGATCTTTTTCATAGCCTTACTCCCATTGTGTAAATTTCAACCTGCAAAAATTGTAGCAAAAATAACCAACTCAAAAAAGCGCAACCGGTTGCATTGTTCGTGAACTGAATCCCACTTTAGAAAATACGGCCTATTTTTTACTAATTATTTAGGTCTAGGATAAAAGCCAGAAAGAAATTAAAAGCAACAACCTATATTTATAACTATCAATATATTATTTCTGACAACGTCATAATTAATTTCTACTAAGGAATATAAAATGAAATTAAATAAACTGGCTATGATTACACTTTTAGGCACTGCCCTATCTCAATTTTCTCATGCCCAAGAAGCACCAAAAGGTACCATATATTTAACCTTCGATGACGGCCCTATTAATGCATCTATCGATGTAATTAATGTGCTGAATGAACAAGGTATTAAAGGTACTTTTTATTTTAATGCTTGGCATTTAGATGGCATTGGTGATGAAAATGAAGATCGTGCTTTAGATGCCTTAAAACTTGCTCTTGATACGGGGCATATCGTGGCTAACCACAGTTACGCACACATGATTCATAACTGTGTTGAAGAGTTTGGCCCTAACAGTGGCGCAGAGTGTAATTCAACCGGCGATCATCAAATCAACTCTTACCAAGATCCTGCTCATGATGCGGGTACTTTTACCGAAAACTTAGCCGTGTTAGAACGATACTTACCAAGTATCAACAGCTATCCAAACTATCGTGGAGAGGAATTTGCTCGACTGCCTTACACCAATGGCTGGCGTGTAACAAAGAACTTTAAGGCAGATGGTTTATGTGCAACATCTGATGATTTTAAACCTTGGGAGCCTGGTTACTTCTGTGACACTGAAAACCCCTCAAACAGTGTTAATGCCTCGATTGAAGTGCAAAACATCTTAGCGAATAATGGATACCAAACCCATGGTTGGGACTTAGACTGGGCACCTGAGAACTGGGGCATAGCGATGCCAGCAAACAGCTTAACAGAAGCAAAACCATTCCTTACCTATGTTAATGCAGCGCTTAATAGTTGTGCACCAACTACCATTAATCCTATCAACTCCAAAGCACAAGAATTTCCTTGTGGTACGCCGTTACACGCAGACAAAGTGATCGTGTTAACGCATGAATTCTTATTTGAAGATGGTAAACGTGGTATGGGAGCAACCAAAAATTTACCTAAGTTAGCTAAGTTCATTCAAATAGCTCAAGAAGCAGGATATGTCTTCGACACCATGGATAACTACACTCCGGTTTGGCAAGTTGGCAGCGCATACGCAGCTGGCGATTACGTCACTCACTCAGGCACCGTTTACAAAGCCGTAACGACACACGTTGCACAACAAGACTGGGCGCCATCTTCAACCTCTAGCCTTTGGACTAATGCCGACCCAGCAACCAATTGGACGCTAAACGTTGCTTATGAGGAAAGTGAAGTAGTGACATATCAAGGTTTACGTTACCTAGTAAACGTACCACACGTATCACAAGCCGAGTGGACTCCAAATACACAGAAAACCTTGTTCACAGCTCTATAGACTGTTCCTACTATCACCATGTAGTAGTTTGCGCGAGGCATACCCCTCGCGCTTTTTTCTTTTTGGGGATTCAGAAATAACAAAGCCCCGACTTGAGTCGAGGCTTTGTTATTTAAATATGGTACCGGTAGGCGGACTTGAACCGCCACGCCCGAAGGCAACGGATTTTGAATCCGTCGTGTATACCAATTTCACCATACCGGCATTATCTTGGGGCATTGCCCTTTCGATGTTTGGCATTATACGTATGCGAACTGATGTGGCAAGTATAAAAACTTGAATTCATGTGTGTTTGCCGATAATTTCGCCACTAAGTCATAAGCTGTGCGTCATGTCTCTTTTCACGCCAAGCCTTAGACTATATTCTGACGCCTAAATTTTTGAAGAAGTAATAACACCATGACATCAACAAACACAATGCCACCAGCAGGAGTAATGCGCCGACTTGGTGCCTTGTTCTATGACGCCCTTATCGTAATCGCTATTGAGATGCTGGAGATGCTACCGCAGAGCTGGCGACGGAATTGATAAACCATATACAGCCCCTCAAACAGTCCTCCAATCGCTTCAACACACTACCTCTTCAAAATCACGTTGCCTTCGGGCGTGGCGGTTTACAGTTATACACCTTAATTGATTCTGAAACCTCAGATTATCTCTAAGGAACTTCCCATATAATCAACCTATATAACATACCACTCTTTAACCATCAGGGAAGCTCAACCGTTTAACGCATATAATTCATCTGGTATACACATAGCAATAAAACCGTACCGATACTTTGAGAGTTATTGATACTATCTAAACCTTCCGTTGACGCTTCAGCACATGACATCAAATTCGCTGATATTTTTGCATTTGACTCAGATTGGGGATTTAAAATTCCCTTGCGATCCATATTTTTCACTAAGCTTAAAGTTGTTTCTGCTCTGACTTCTTTTGAAGACTTCCACCAAACTGACATATTACTATTGATATTTAGGGTCGCCGCACTAACTTGCACGAAAAAAGTGGAGAGTAGGATGATTAGTAAAACATTTCTCATATATGATATCCCGATAAAGATTAAAACCTAGCCAATTAAATCCCTGAACATAGCTGAATAAAGTGAGTTACGCTACAAGGAACATACAAAACCTGTATTTAGTAAAAATGAACATTACTATATTACAGCTTCAATAAATTCACCCATCAAGCGTTCGATCTGAAAGATAGTTTGTATAATGCTACTCTCGTAACTAGTCTACTTTACTTCGTTTTGATCAATATACTCTTTAAGGATATCTAGTTCTCCACACTCAAAGCAACACACCCTGCCTTTTTTTATTACAGAAGAACAATTAGGACATTGACGTCTCTTATAACGTGGATCATAGTAAGTTTCTTTTCGATAGAATTCATAACTTCGATCTTTACCCTCTACCTCTTTTGGTAATTCACAATGACAATGCTTACAAATTCGTGCACCATACTTTACTAGCTCTTTGCAGTTAGGGCAGAATTTTAACTTTCCCTGACTAACCGCCTTACGCTCGATAGCCGCATAATCTTTACCTAGAACTAGAAGAATAATCACTCCAACAGGTCCTAATAAAAAGCATACTCCTCCCCATAACAACGGTGAACGCTCATTTTTCCCAGCAAGAACAAAACCGAGCGCTACAAACACGAACCATATAATAAATTCAAACATCACAAAGCCCACCTATCACACAAAAAATCAAAAGCCGTTGATTAAAAAGGAAAGCTATCACAGCCACTTCACTTGGCTCAGCTACTGACACTCTCAGGTTCAGGTATTGCTGATTTATTCAGAAAGCGCGCCCACCTTCCACCATGATCACCAGTTTACTACCATTAACAAGCCACAAGCACTTATCAACAACGAAAGTAATTGCTCCAGAAGTGAAACCACCATATGATCCCATCTTTACGTCGTGCCATTCAACCCTCTACCAATAAGCATTTGAGTGCATTAAAACACAAATGATAGATAGTGAGAATAATAAATAGCTTCACCGTTCTCTAACTAAATAAACGACGTCCGAACTCACTTCAAACACAACTTCATTAGTGGTACTGCCAGCGGCACCGCAAGAGATACCGAACTCGCCACTCAAAAGACGATTATCAGCGCTATCAGAGCTCCAAATGTAAATATCAACCAGAGGAATTGACGACGTTTACAGCGAAGTGACGAAGCGTACAGGGAAGTCCTTGAAATGAATGGACCAATTTCCTAATTATCGGAAATTGGTATTTAAGCCCACACAGTAACCGAACAAGCAAATGTGTTGATGGCAACACTCTCCCCTCAAACGTCAGTGATTAGAAATTTATATCTATAATATTATTCTTAATAACTCGGCCAAGAGGGGGTGTTGTATTATATAAATGTTAGTAACGGCGGGAAGTTTTTTAGAACCTTACCGCAAATAGAAGATTGAACAGCACCACCGAACCACGACATGACACTGACGTAAAAACACGACCTAAGCCCATGGGTTCAACCAAGACAACCTCCAAATTCATCAACCAACATCGCTATAAAAATGACTCAAGCGGGACCTGCACATAACCATGGAATGAACAACACATACAACCATGTCTGATTCTTGGTACGCATGAACAATGACCTCACCCAACTTACAGTAGGAAGAGGCCACAAACATCACTTATCCCTTGCAGATGCAACCAACGTCATCACTCCATCCAACTCTTCAGGCATGAAAAACATCTCCACCTCCATGTCCGGAAACTCTCCCATCAACCAAATAAGCATTGGGATTAATTTAGGTGCAGCAGGCATCATATTGGCAACAACTTGACGCCCTTTAGCGTTACTAAAGTCCTTACCTAGCGTTGAGTATCCGGCGCGAGTAAACAGTTCTGCTAAATCCGGATAGGTTCGCTTAACACCATCGACCGTATCTTTAGTCATACCCCATAAATCATTCGTTATCGCGGTCATCACATAACGCTTAAAAATACCTTCAGAGCTATCATCTTCATACTTTTGTCCTTTTACCTCCATCACCGCTTTTATTTTGTAAAAGTCCATCCAGTTACGCCAGTCATCCATTGTTTTAAGGCAATTACCCCCGACTCGCTCTTGATTAGGCTTCTTACCGACTAACTGTCCTTTCCGCCAACCGTCGAACGCAGAACGAGCCTTTTCTCCTTCGATATGGGTTTGCCATGGCACCGTATCAAAAGTTAGATGACTGACCACTTCACCTGTCACAGGGTTGCGAACATCCAACATAGAGGGGTTCACTGGACGTCGTTTAAAATCAAAATCCAGATTTAAGTACTTATCATGCTTAATTTCAATTAAATCTAATTCATGCAGATACATATCTCGCTCAGAGACAATACAGTTATTGGCTATTTTTTCAGACGGTTGTCGGTTTAAGAATAGATTTACCATCCAATCATTTTCATTTGGACAATCACGAGGAGGTTTAATACCTGCCTTCGCAGTAACAGGCTTTTTATATAACCCTGACATATCTGAATTAGCCCCATCATCTTCCATCATTTCGGCGGTAAGTTGACCACGGGTTTTCATGGCAATGATTTGCTTAACCTGATGCTTTAAAACAAGTGCTTCATCGTCACCAAACATGGCACATAACGCTTTAAATCGAGCGGTCGTGGATTGGTAGGTTTTACCATTGACACGGTACACATCTATCAGCATGGAGTCTGCATTATCCAAGTCAGTAAGTAGCCCATCTGTTGTCGCGCTGTAAACCGTCACCCCCTCATCGACATTGGCCAATAACTCAGATAAGACACCGCGAATAAAACCAGTTACATGGGACGAAAAATATGAATTGGTCACAGGAGAAGTGCCCGATGCTTTACTCAAGCCTGTTTTCGTATCAAATTTATTACGTTGAAACCCCACTCCGGAGGCAATTTTCCCATATAACGTGTTCCCTACGTCTTTCACAATTTTCTCTTCAAACGTCCCTTTATGCCTTTTACGCAGCTTACGAATGACCTTGGTAAAGGGCTCAAAAACAGGCTCTGCATCATCTGCCCACGGGATAATATCACCGTAGAGTATTTCAATTTCACAGCCCATGTTATAGGCCACGGCGATTTCAGGAGCAGTACAATAAGTCTCCCCTTCTAGCGGATAATACAATCCATAGACTTCTGTTCGTACAGGCAACGAAGGGAATCTCGTCCCCGCTTTAAATTTGAACTTCACATAGGCAAAGCCCATAACATGACCAAGGTAATCGTCAATCTTGGTTGATGAGAAAGCGGCACGATAATTCACAGGTAAAATATCTACAAGCCCCGTCGTATACGCTCCAGCTAAATCCCAATCACTGATCTTTCCAACTGGAGAAGGCCCAAAATAGTAATCTTCATTACGCCCGCCAAAAAAACACCGGCGAGCGGTGGCCTCATTTCGATCTCGCTCACCTGACAAAACAAGAAGCTTACTAGGGATCGAACGGTGGTTACGCTCATCCCATTTATAAGAGATCACTTCTTCCATGCCAAAAATGTTATTCAACGACGCACTAGCGGGTAACACCGAGTCATCATTTACCTGAACTTTCTTTGCATAGTCATCAGCAAAGACATTCTTAAACAGGGAGACCGATAAGTTTCCTAATGTGTTGGGCAAATACTTAATACGATTGGAGGCAGGGCGTTGTTCATCGCTACCTTCATCCTCAAACACATCATTGAGTTCCGTCAGCGCAAAATCTTCAACATAACGTCCATATTTAACCGCAATTTCTGCGTCTCTAATGGCATATTGCTCATACACCCCTTTGTTTTCTTTTAATAACTTACTCATTTTTTCGATAGAGTAACCATCAGGGATCTTGATTTTAGGTATACCAATGGCATCACCAATAACATCAAGTGAGCAGCGTCCGGGAGAGAGAAATAGCGTATCTTTAAGATGTAACGTGGTCTTCACTGTCCGTTTACTGTTGTCCTTATAGGAAACGAATCTAGGTTTATATTGGGAAGCACCAATTGCGCGTAAATCCAAACCATAATCACCGCGAGCACTATTAACCGCATCTTTTGCCGCATCGAGCTTGTTACTCTTGATATTCCAATAAGCATGAAATGACGCAAGATCGGCTCTCATAAAATGAGCATAGATGAAGGTTTTTTCAGGATACTCACTGATCCAACCATGTTTCTTGGCTCGATTAATGATCTTGAAAATATAATCATTAAAATCAAAACGATCTTCTTTCTTAGTGCTCTTAGGGTAATCAACACCCTTAAACTCGCGTCCATCAGCAGTAAGTAGACAGTATTGATAAGATAAAATCAGGTTACATTCGTTTTCCTCATCATATTCAAATTCGGTATCAATACCGATATGAACATTCCCACCCTGTGCTTGTAGATATTTAAACCGAGACTTACGAGCAGACAAGTGCTCGGTTAACTCTTTAGCTACAACGCCCTCTTCTTTAATGGGTTGTTTTCTACTTTTTAGATACTCACCTAACTCAAGCGTACTATCTCGTTGATACTCGGGCTCAAAGCGATAACGCCAAGTATCAATAAAATCCTGAAGCTGCGCGCTCGTAGTGGCACGTTCGGTAGCCTGAGCACCTAATATAGGTGAGAAAGAAGTCGTCGAGACATATTCTTTTTCAGCATTATCTGAAGACGATAGTGATTTGGTCATACTAAACACCAATATTGATAGAAAGTGGATAAGGCTAAATGTGTCCTAGCCCGTCGCTCAATTAACGTAAACCCAACTTATCCCAATCAGGTTGGTAGACCTTAGTTTTAGACACCTGTACCTCTAGTGCTTTTAGTAATTCATCCTTGAAAATTTCATGCTGACTTTCATCTGGCAGACTCACAAAATCAACAATTTCATCACTGTCATTACGCAAGATAAACCCCTTGTAGGTCGATGTAATTAGTTCAATCGCCATGATTTGCCCTTTACGCAATAAGTTACCATTAGGTAACTCAATGAAATGGTCCCCTTTCTGAACGACCCCGTTTAGTAACCCTATAGCGAGTTTTTTAAATACTTCACCAGCAACGTTTTCACTATCGTATTGCTTAAAATCGATTGTTTTAGAGTGCTTACCAAGTAAAACAATTGTCTCCTCGCACAATAAAGCACCTTGAATTGTCTGTATTGAGCGTTCAACACCACTAGGTGTCTTGATAAAACCAGTTTTACTTTTTGTTTCAGCCATTTGTTTGATATCCCTAAATGAATAGACGGACATCATATTGATTTTATATACCGACACTGTATTGCAACTCACAAATCAACGAAATTCATCACATCATGCGCATTTTTCAGTGCTATTGCGCAGGTCATTTAGCAATAAAAACCATTAAAAATAGTACGTTAGTTAGTGACCTAATAGATTTATATGGGTAAGAGTATTAGCTCAACCTTTCTTTGATTGTATTTACCCTCTCAATTTAAATCTGTAATCAGTCTAGAGTGGTCATCTACCCGCCTATCAGATTGACAGATACAGGAGTGGATATTGATGCTTAATTAGGCACCTAGGTTCTTGGGTAGCTTCCACTTGGTGGAAATCCATCACGGCAATGGAGTCAGTCAATCTCATCAAATCATGGGGTAAAGCTGGGGAAATTAAGCATCTTGATTACATGAAAGAATGCCGCGGGTAATCTCTTACCCATATAAATATTCCAGACACACAATTTAGTCACTATAAAACAATCGCTTACCAAGACTCCATCTGCGACAAACCACCCTATTTAGCGCGTATAATTTAAAATAACTCTCACTTTCTCGAGCCGTCGTTTCAACAATAAATTAGTAATAATTTTAATTAGCCCACACGATTTTCTGTTGGGTGATGTCGTTCATGAGGAATTAGAGATATGAGTACGTTTGATTTGTTTGTAGAAGAATTTAAAGCCCGAGTGATTATCAAGGCTAATCAAGGTCAGAAAGCACGCCTTGTTGAATTTGATACCACCGTTTGTGATGTTGCGTCTGAGCATGGTGCTATACCTGATATCGCTAGAATACGAGGTTACTTTGCTCAATGCTTGTCTAAGAAGACGAATTGGGGTTGTCGTGAAGTTATTCGAGTATTTGAAGGCGCTGTGTTTAAAATCAGGGGTGATGGTTGATAATGACCATCCATTCTTTCGTGTGTGTATGTTTGTATCAGTGAGTGATTTATCCGCTGATATAGATATAAATATAAGGGGTGAGGGGGTTAACGCAGTTAAGCCACCCCTTATATTTATAGAATCCTCTTCAAAAAAATTTATTCACGGTGAGTCTGGAAATGGGAAAGCTTCAACGAGAACATGAACTGGTACTTCACAGAGGTGAAAAAAAGGTTTGATGATTATCAATAATGACGTTATCGGCTTAATGCTGATAACGTCATACCTGTTTCTATGTTGAATCCCCTTTAATCTTCAGGGCCTACACACGCGCCCACGACCCCACCAACGACTAGACCAACCGCAGCGCCTTGAACACCATATGCTCTAGCACCAAGTGACATTCCAATCAAAGCCCCACGCTCTGAACCGGATGTACTAGGGCGAATTTTCACCTTAGTCGTTGGATACTCACGCTCAATCTCAATAGCCTTCATCGGTAACGATGATTGCCCCAGTGTTAATAAATTCATCATTGTATTACCTCTATTTCTCTGCAATTTTCATTGCTACAAACAAAGAAAGGGCCATGCTCAATGCAGAACATGACCCTTTCGATTTTTATTAAAGCCGCTTTAGTGAGAGTGACCGCACACCTGACAGCTACCATCATCATATGCACGCTCACCACATGCAGGACAGGTTGTAACTAATGTTTTTATTGATTTAATCGCCATGTAAAGGCACCTTCTTGTTGGTTTATTGGGTGTTGCGGAGCTCATTGATACCTCAGCCTAGAGAGTTCCAATTTCGAAACTGAGGTATCGTGAGCCAAGCTCCGCAACAAATTTTATTGTGCTTTACCTTTCGGGGTATCAGAGCCGCATTGAGTCACATCAGTGACATGACCATTCAGAGTTCCGCAGACATCGGCTTTCCATTGCACGATGACACCGTAAGACGCTGTATTCTGAATACCAGCCTTACCATTCCATTGTGGCTCTAGTAGCTCTTTCATTTTAGAGATATCGCCCGGATTACCGCAGAACGTGCCACCTGCGAATACCGAAGATGCGAATAGCGAAGTTAGACCTAACAGGATGATTGATGTTTTCATTGTTGTTTTTCCTTAAATACGTAATGACGCCACCGATAAAGACGGCGTTAACGTGATGGATGATTAGTTTAAAGAGGGTGAACGACAGGGTGTGTCGCTCAGATGTAGAAATATTGAAATGATTGATGAATGCCTTGTAAGACATACCTTGAGGTAACCGATGAAAGCTATAGCAATATCAGTAACCTTATAAAAATTAACTAGAAATAATCAGGTTCTTTCTCAGTGCGACACCACCTGACGAGTGACCTATCTACAATGCGTAGAATGAAAGAGCATGACAAACTAGCGAAACGACTTGGCATTATCCTTACCCGTTTAAATACAGGTGAGAAGTTACATCTGGAAGATTTAAGTCGTGAGTTTGGGGTGGCAAGAAGGACGTTAAATCGTGACTTCAATGAACGGTTAAATTACCTACCTATACAACGTGACGGATCTTGTTACTCGTTAGACCCTAAGTTCTTAAGCAGACAGAGCAATAACGAGCTATCTCTCCTGCTGTTAAACATGGGATTCGATACGTTGTTTTCAGGTAAGCACTATCTAAGTAATGGCGTATTGAACAATAAAACCACACCACCCTTTCTCTTCAAGAACCCACAAGTCGAGGACATTAGTGAATGTGCTTCGGTGTTCGAGAAACTTATCGAATCGATACAACGAAGAAACGTGATTAGCTTTAGCCATGAAGGGAAAACCTACGATGAGTTCCACAGCTACAAACTGTTGAATGAACGCAGATTGTGGTTCATTGTCGGGACACAGAGAAACCGCCTAGAGTCTCTCAGAGTGGCTAAGATTCGTGAGTTAGTGCGTTACAAGGATAAATACTCTCCCGACTCTAGCGTTGAGCAGAAGCTAACTGGTTGTGGATATGAAGATGAACGACTCAATCCCGTTGAAGTTCTTATATAGATGAGCGTTAAAGTCGTGGAAGCTTTCTTAAATGAAGGTAACGCTGATGACTTCCAAGTATTGAAAGAGCTGGATTCAGGGGATGTGTTCATTAGTCACCAAACCAAGAACATTCCAGAGTTAATACGCCAACTTAAAACGTGGCTACCTCATGCAGAGGTGCTCTCACCTGATTGGATACGTTACTTGTTGAAGCAAGAACTCCAAGTTTATCTAGACTCAACCAAGTAGAAGACACAGAGTAGATTGAAGTACGTCGTTGGGTTTGTTGATGGTTCGTTGAGATGAAATGCAACTACCAAGACATAATGTTGTTTCTGTTCTCTGTTGTAGTCACTCCATGCCATAAAGAAACAACTATGCACCGGTTTTTAAGCTTTCGATGTTAGATATGGGAACTGGGGTATTTTACCAAACTTCGAACCGATACCAGCTAAGGGAAGACTCAAAACGATGCTGTTTTTCAGCGAACGGTGACTAACTAATAAATAACTGCGCTTTGAGCAGGTTGAATATATAGGGGTATTACTATGAGAGCTGATGCTAGAACTCTGCTTCAAATCACTGAATCCAGTCCATATCTGTTTATCGTCGATATCACCAATGTCGCTGTGGTGGTTATCTTGAGTCAGATAACTTGGTTATTTTAGTGAGAATGTTTTAATGGATTGAACTTGTCATTGAGCTTATAAATGACAAGTTCCTATTCCAATCAATGCTTATCTCTGTCATTCAGTGAAACACCCATTTCGACCTTGTTTCTAATGCCAACAGTGAAAATGACCAAGTTTTCACTCCGAGCTGTAAACATTGAATTAAGGTGCGCTCTTGGCGCTGTAATTAGAACAGATGACTATGAAAAACCTCCGGGGAAGTTGTTCTCAATACCTCTATACGTTACGCGCCATAGCTAAACCTAAACACTCGCTCCCATTGCTTCCAGATAGCAATGGGAGTCTTTAATAACAAAACACCGGCTACCCCAATGAAAAAGGCTTCCCATCACCCCATAAGTTACATGGCACAATGGGAAGCCTTGATTTCACTAGGAAGTGAGAGGCGGATTTTATGGTGCATACATGGTGCTTTCAACTTGATTCGTTAGTGATGGACTAATCCACCGTGACTTTTATCTCATCAAAGCAGTCCATTCCGATGTAGCTTAGAAAGTTGGTTTCCCACATCGAATAGAACTCAGCGACACTGGATTCAGTAATGGGAACTTCACCCATGTATCGAATGAAAGCCACACCATGACCAAAATCAAAGTCGATTTCTTTCTCAAGTTCAGGCATCAATCCACAGTAACTAAAGTCAGTGATGTAGTCGAAAACCCATTGGTCACCAAGTCTACTAATGGAAATCTCAATAGGGTGGTATCCACCGTTCTCAGAGCTATAGCTTGTATCTCGGAAGTTAATCACGATCGATTGGATCATGGGTGTCCATTTGCCTGATTCACTGATCACTCGGTTTAAAGTATCTTGAAGACTAGTTGATATCGGTAACAAAAGACGCTCAACGTCAAAAGTTAAGTTCATAATGAATTCTCTTTTAGTTTGTTAGGGATGCACTCTTGTGTAGTGCGCGGTATGAAAATTGGGAAGTGGCTTGGTTCGAAGTGAGCATTCTGAACCCGTCATTAACTCTTCCACTGATAACTCAAGAAATTTGAAATCCGTCGAGTGGTGATATCAGTGGTGACTGTATTACTCATCGTTCGTTGGTGGTAATCGCCTGATGAAGTAAACAGATTACAACTCATCGACCTAGCAAATTTCTTCTGTCGTCTTACTGTCTGGTAGAACTATTTTTTCTTAGATGTGGTTTGAGATTTGGCGAGTGCCAGTAATGCACTTTTCTTATCTTCGAAGTCTGTTGAAAGTACATGTAAGTAGCGAGATGAATCCGTTTTTGATGCTAAACCTAAGTCCCGAATTATTACAGAACAGAACGAATGGTTGTTTGCTGAACCTCCATTAAACAACTGCTTGTACAGCTGACTTTTCCATGGTTTATCTTTCTGCGCTTCTATCAGTTCAAGCATTGCTATAACGGGTAGCCACTCTTTTGAATGGAGCCCTGCGCCACCCTCCTGCCCTGCAATCCTGAAATAGAGTTGCTTTTCTTCATTATGCAACGCCACTTCGTACAAGACCTTGCCAGTCCCTGCTAGTTTCGGCGCTGCACCTGTTAATACGATTTGTTCGAAATGATTAATCTCTTGGTGCTGCTCATCTTGAGTGCCAGCATTAGGGAAGTCTGGGTCTACTTTGCGTTGGTTCATAGATATTCTCCTGTCGGTGATAATGTGAAATATTGCTGCGTGAGTGACTACTCGCCATCAACCTGAGTCAATAGCGTCTGAATTGGATGGAGCTGAGTACTGGTGTATCCGGCTAGGTAACAACCTGAGCCATGATCGTTAAGAACCCCTAGAGCAATGACCATAGAGCCGATAAGCAGCACGTACTCTGGGAGGTTAATAACGAAATCAATCAGGAGCTTGGTTTGTTCATCCATATGATCGAGGTCTTGATTGGTATCACTCTCATCGAACAAAATCAGAGTGATGCCTATTTCGTCCCAACTTTTCTCTAACTCATTTAAATCTCCATCTGTCACTTCAGCTAAATGACCAATTAGATTTTCCTTATCAGAGTTCGCCATTTTCAATGCCATTAACTCCGTAAAACTTTTTATTACTTGCATGTATTTTCCCTTATTCCAGATACGAAAAAGCCCCTACTAGCGAGAGCTGGTAGGGGCGTATATATAATTCTTATATATGTTTGATTTTAAGGTTAAAACTATCTAACTGATACGATGTGCCAGTCTTGGTGCCTGTTCTTTCAATACCGAAGACAAAGTGTCCGAGCTATTGAGCAGTTTTTGTTGGGAATGTTTGACATACTTTTGGGTGCTATTCAAGTCTTTATGATTCATGAGACGCTGCACTGTTAAAACATCAACACCATTCTCTATTAAATTTGTAGCAAAGCTATGACGTGCCACATGAAAACAAACTTCATGAGGGTTCTTGATCCCAGCCCTCTCTTTGATACGCGTAAAAGCATTGCGCGGTTGTGATATGTAGCTTCTCTCCTTTCGACCAAAGAAGACGTATGGATTGCCTTTTTGTCTCATGTTTAATAGCTCCCGGAACAGTTCGACCATAAATGGCGTCAGCGGCACCGTCATACTAGATCCGTTCTTGGTATCAGGAACGAACATGGTTTTATCAATGAGGCTGATATCTTTCCACTTTCGGGTTCGAAGTTCAGAGTCCCTACATCCGGTAAGAAACAGAAGCGCTATGAAGTTTCCAGTCACACGACAATAGTAATCTCGTGATGTACGTATCACTGCGGCTGTTTCTTCCATGGTTAAGTAACGAGTCCTCATGTTATCTGGATTGATAAGCGACACCTTATCGCCAATGTAGGGTATGTCTAAAAGGCGGTATGCTTCCTTTAGAACAGTTTTCATCAGGGCAATGGTGCGGTCTACAGTGGCTGCTGCGTACTTCTTGCCGGGGCGATACTCTGTTGCTAGTAGCTTTGCTTGAACTTGATGAAGATGGACTCCTGTTATCTTATCGATAGGCTTCGTATGTAGGTGCTTCCAGTGCTCAAACCTAGCAATATCATCACGCCACGTTTTCTTACCTTTGCTTTTCTTAGAAACAATAAAGGTATCGTGAAAGAAGTCGTATAAGGTCGGTACTTGAGTTTCGACTTGCTTATCCCTTTCAAGTTTAGGGTCGATACCATCGGCGATTTGTACCTTTAACTTACGAGCTTTGTTTCGAACAGTGGGTAAATCGACATCTGGCCATTGACCGAGTGCAATGCTGGATTTTTTCTTTGAGATTGGCGATATAAACCTTAGTAGGAAGCGCTTCTTACCAGATTTGCCGATAAGCAATTTCAAGCCCTGCACTTCGGTATCAGAGACTTCATTGTTGGTGGATTTAGACCGTCTATCGTGGGGAGGAATGTTGTTAAGTTTAGTTGGGGTAAATTTGAATAGTTTACTCATGTGAATACCTCAGTGGTTAACTAAGGTATTCACATATGCTTTCAAGTTGCGCAGTCGCGGGATGACTAGAGGGAAGCTTGTGGCTCGTTTTTGCGCCGAAATCAATAGTCCAAAAACTCTGCATAATTTAAAGGGCGGCGATTTCCCTATTAAATATTGCCCTAGCCCATAATCACTTTGTTAATATGTCAACAAGGTGATATTCAGTACCTGATAGTTTCTGGTTTATCAATAAAGCAATTTTACTACCATCAGCCGCAAGCGAGATGACTTTAAGCTTAAGAACCTCTCCATTAAGGGTGATACTATCTTTACCTAGCGATATGGTTGAAGTATTAACTGATAACTCACCGAAATGACCTGTCATGTTTGGATCTTTATCAACGTTAGTTTGTGTAATAGTGAACTGAGCATTGTCTATTTTGGTGGTAACTGTATACATGATCCGCACCAGAAATTTTGGACACTGAGTTAAGTGAGTGTTCGAGGTAAGAGATAATTTCTTATCTATAATTCGAACTGGAGTAGTAAGGAACTGCAAAACAGAACGACAGTTTATTAGAGCTAAAACATAGCTTGTAATCACTCTGAAGCCCCAGAAATTTTTGAGTTAGATAGTACTTCGGTGGTGCTGTTCTCCGCTTCCGACAGTAGCGTGACAGTACCTTTTCGGTTTTGCTGTCTTGAGCATCTAACCATCAAGCTTTGAGGATATTCTAAATTGGAGACACACTAACGCTTTTCGGTTTACCGCTTTGACCGCAGTGACTAGTAAAGCTTAGGTTCTGGTTTTGCTGTTCTATGTTTAAGTTGGACAGGAAGTTGTCAGTAAAGAAGAGATAAAAGGAATTGAGAAGAGATATTTTGAAGTGTGATGGAGGTTGTATTTTTGCATATTCTGAATGTAGAAAAGCCTCGATAAGAATCGAGGCTTTTCATTAAAATTCTTTATAAATTAGTAACTTAGGAATTTTTGAATCCGTCGTGTATACCAATTTCACCATACCGGCATTATCTTGGGGCATT
>NZ_JBFSTC010000093.1:0-11550 GCF_041466605.1 Vibrio sp. 10N.247.310.17
GATTATTAGGATGTCACGGTCGATGAAAGATGCTCGGGCAGGGTCGATTCTGATTATTAGGATGTCACGGTCGATGAAAGATGCTCGGGCAGGGTCAATTCTGATTCTTAGGATGTCACGGTCGATGAAAGATGCTCGGGCAGGGTCAATTCTGATTCTTAGGGTGTCACGGTCAATGATTAACTCTCGGGCAGGCTCTTTTCTAAATTGCCATGCGCCAGCGACCTCTCCCTTGGCGGGAGCCTTTTTTTTAGCTCCCCCTTTATAATACTACTATACGGAGGGTGGTACACCACCACTAATATATGACAAAAGGCCGAATTTTCGCGTGAATTTTCGTTGTCACCAGTCGCTTTTTCTTCTTTTTGATACCACCCCATGTATATGTAGGAGATATGACCACCACTCTCATAAAATCCTTATTTTCAAATTCCCTACATATATTGAGGGGGGTGTCGGACCTCCTGTTTATTAGTAGGCGCTAATGTTCTGATGGTTTAATTTTAATCGAATTTTGATACCACCATTGATATATGTAGGGACGGTGATGCCAAATTCTGGAACGAACTGTCGTTTTATGGTGGTTGATTAGCAGTGAAGATCAGAACTAGATTACTTTCGTTAAGGCGCGTCGTTGAAAATAAGGATTAACAGAACCACTCAAAATGTGTATGTCGGTTGATGGGCGTTCTTTTGAGTAATGATTTTCGATTTCTGGCTAATTAATTTCAAGAACGAGCAAATCTTCCCATACAATTCCCAATCCCACCAAAATGGAAACGATGTTATGCAATTTTTTTCAATTGTTTCTACAAATGTCATTCCTTAACCGATTTATTACGGTGTTTATCAATATTTCCCAAGCATCTCGATTTTCCTCATACGCAATACAATTTTATTCGATTCATGCACGATATTTTTCAACAGCTAACAATAAACATGAAAAATGCCCTCACTAATTGCTAAACCATCATCAATTTTTGTGTATCACTAGGTTTGACATCAAGACAAATGATCGGAGTGATTGATTATGAACAAACAACTGGAAGTTGCAGCGATAGATGTAGGCTTTGGAACCACCTGCGTTGCATCTGAAATAACAGGCGATCACTGTTATTACCATTGCTTCCCATCAAGAGCTGTAAAGGTGAATCCTACAGAGCTGAAGCGACTGGAATCGTTTGGCACAACTCAGCGAAATACGGTTTTAGTGAACATTGACGGAAGTAGTTATGAAGTGGGGCCGGGAGTTTTGTCAAAAGCAGCTGACGCCAACGAAAGACTTCTTAATAAACGTTACATCTCAAGTCCGGCTTACAAGGCGCTGTTTATCGGTGGCTTAAGTCTATTAAAAACGGATTGCATTGACTTGCTGGTGGCTGGTCTTCCATTAAACCAACTTGATCGTAAAGATGAATTACTCAATTTTATGATTGGTGAACATCATGTGGATGGGCGAGTGATCCGAGTCAAACAGGCACATGTATTGCCGCAGCCACTTGGCGCACTTACTTATCATGCAAAGTCAGAAGCAAAGAAAATGAACTGCGGGATTATGGAGGCGCTTGGGAACCGAGCGAGAGTTACTGTTGATCCAGGTTATGGAACAACCGACTTCTTGACTTCTACGGGGCTTACAATCGACGAAGAACGTACAAAGGCATTCGAACTAGGTCAGGGGAAAATTCTCAGAAGCCTGAGCACCTACCTGTCTGAAATTTTGGGTACATCAATCGGCACCGAATTGGTAGACAAAGCATTCAACACGAACAAGCTTGAAATATTTGCTGAAGCGTATGACTTCCCTGTCGCTGATGGTGTCTTTGACTGCTTGCCGCTGATTGACAGTTTGTGCAATGAAGCAGTCGATTTGCTTACTAACATGCTTGGTGAAGCATCAGACATACAAGAGTTTATTGTTTCTGGTGGTCCAGCTCCAGATTTCGCGAGAGCGCTAGAACGTGCATTTCCGAGACATACTGTGAAGTTAGTCGAGAAACATGAAGTTGCTGTATGCCTTGGTTTTGCTGAGTTAGCTAGACAAATCGCGGGTGTTAATTCAAACAAGGTTGCGTAGCTTATGAGTAATAGTATCGATGTTAACCTGTCGACTTGGGTGGAAAGGGGAGCTATCGAGATCCCCGATAGTCCGAAGTTTAAGCGCATCATGTTGCGACGAATACTAAACAAAGGCGCAGTGATTAAGCGATTGCACGATTCAAACTGGGAAAAGATATCATCACAAGTTGAGCTTACAATGCCGTTCAACGGCGAGAAGGTTAATGAGCGATTTAGAATATCTAAACGTGATTTCCCAGTTTTGTTGAGCGAATTGAATCATTGTGAAAACCGAAGTTGGTTACTACCAATTCTTTTCCAATTGGGACTGTTATATCACCAATCTGGTGAAGCAATTATTAATCGATTTTTGGGTAACGTGAACACCAACAACGAACAAGGTTCTTCCCAAAATTCTCCACAGATACCTGAAGCTAAATCACCACAGACAGACCCAGCAGATTTGGTATCTACGGAACTGGTTGATAACTTGACTTCAAGCGGATTAATCAGTTGATTTTTCGCATAGCACATTTGCAATAAGTCAAGACTTAATATTGAGAATGTGTATGTTTTTTTGTAATCATTGTTGTGATTTTATACATTTATGCAATAATCCAAGAGTTCACTAAAACAAATTGCGTATTATGGAATTCGTAATTTCGTATAAATGAACACAACGTCAATACTGTAAACGCAACCTAACAACGCTCGTGGTGAGCTTAGTAAGGTGTTTGAAAGGTCAATGTTGGGATCGCTCAAACTGCGTAAAAAGCATGGAAGATTTACTTATGAAACGTCTAGGCCACATGGCAGCCGTGCGTGCAATTTCCGCTCGCATATTGTCAGCTGCACACCAATCTGTTTTAACTAACAGAGAATGCTCCGCTCAAATTAACTTTCTGACTAACATCGACGTAGATCGATTTATAAGTATCGAGCCCGATACTCTAGAGAAGTTTGCAGAGACGCAGCATCATATCTTTACCCTTGCCCCATTACGTTCTGGCTGCACCAAACAAACAGGTTTATCGGTTCTTAATACCGCAATTGAAACAGGCCAGTTTGAAAATTATCGAACACGATTGAACGCTTATCTCAATGTCACTTCTGAATCTACACCTTCTACCGATGAGATGAGTTTTCAGTGCCAATCACTAATTCTCGCAATGCACAACCTCGCTCAAACAGATCCGCATTCTGCGATGATTGAGCTAATGGCAACTCAACAAGAAATCACTAAGTTTGCTAGTTTTGAGTTGTTTCAAATTGTCAGGTTCACATCTGCCGGTATCAATCCTTTCGTATTTCACGAAGGTACTGAAGCTGAGATGTTGAATGCCTTAGAGACTCATGAATTTAAAAGTCACAATGTCGGCGTAGAACGCATTCGTATGCGTACCTTGACCGATATGATCTAAATTCAGTCTGTTCACAATTTGAAAGGATAGTCATATGTCCGAGATACAATTATCCACAGCGTCTCAAATGGCGCTGAAATTGGAGACGCGAGCACTCGATCTTGTACGCTTTGGTGCAAACGCAGCCACAATTAAAGACCTTTTAGGTTCAGTGCCTAAGTCTGCTCAACATGAGCTTGGCCGAATGCAGACAGACTTTAAAAAATCAAGAATGGGTAAAGATGCGAGCTTTCTTCATCAAGTACCGGAAGCGTTTCCCATCTCGAATAAGCTTTGGGCTTATTATTCAATCCTCTCCAATGACCCATCAGTGAAGTTGCCGCTTCAAGACAATATCGACAAGATGCTTGATGCTTATGCAAGAGTATTTGATGAATCGAGTGAAGACATACGTGCTTACGTGAATTTCAATCGATTTGTTCAACTCCTTCATCGTATCGGTGACGGTACGATTCACATTTTCAAATGTGAGTGTGGGACAAAATATATTGGCCACACTGAAAGACCTGGTACTGGTTGTGCTCACTGTCGTGCAGAAAGAGCGAGAAATCGTCGTAAAGCCAAAGCCGCTGAGGTATAGATTATGAAATCGAACTATCTAGGCTTATCGATGTTATGCGCCCTTGCATTTGCAGCTACCGCGACGGCAGATGCAAATTTCGTCAATGATAAAAGTGCCGCTCAAGGTTGGCACTTTTATGGGGAGCCTGAACCAGAAGAACTCAAAAAGCCCGTGCCTCCACCAGTCCCTATTGCCCCTCCAAGTGCAGCAAAATCTGGTCCTGAACCTATGTCGACGAAATGGATTCGAGCGCACTTTATGGAGTTTGTTGGTGAAGCAATTAATGACCCTACTCCGGAGAACATCCAACGAGCCCGATACATGCAACGTGTGATTATGGACAAGGCGACTGCTTTTAGGGAAGCGTGGATGCAAGATGTCATCAACAACCCTCTTCTTGATGAAACACAAGCAAGGCCAACATCGAGTTTTGCTCTTAATGCTAAGAATGAAGCTAAGAATCGTGCAGAACAGGAAGTGGTTCAAGAAGTAGCAAAACAAGCGGGGTTATGGTTCTTTTTTGAGAGCACTTGTGATTACTGTAAACGCCAAGCACCCATTGTCCAACGCCTCATGAGCAAATATGGCTTTAATGTAAATGCGATCAGCATCGATTTAGCGCCAATGGAAAATGGTATGTTTCCTGAGTATCAACCGGATACCAAGCAGAAGTATAAAGAGCTAGGCGTTCAAAGAGTGCCTGCTTTGTTTTTAGTTGGTAATTCCGGTGAGTTCGTAGCGCCCATTTCACAAGGCATTGTGACTGAAAGTGAAATAGTCAGATTGGTTCTTATTCAGGCAAAGACGGCCAATGTTATTTCAGAAGAACAATTTAACGACGCGTCGGCAGTTGAGTCACTACAGCAAATTACACGATTTGAAGATATTGATGAAGAAAGAGCCTTAACAGACGCAAACTATCTAGTTGAAATCTTAGAATCGAACCTCAAGGCACAGCAAGGTTACTAACTTTATCGCGGTTAAATGGAGCCTGTTCATTAGTTAATGAGCAGGCTTTTTTATATCAGTTGCACGTTAATTACCGAAAAAAGGCTCCTTATTTGAATTTTTTGCACTGGCGTTAAGTAACACTAATCCTAGTTCTCTATCAGGATATGGTCATGAAGCTTATACCAGTGGTTCTACTGACATTCAGTACATTAGTGATGGCTAACGAGTCACAAAAGCCCGTGATTACGTCATCAAACACTACCAACTCCCATCAATCGACGACTCGACAAATAGTAGAAATGCCCGATTACGAGCGGCTATTTGGCGCTATTACGTCGAATAAAGGCGACATCAACGCGTTGAAAGTCAGCCTACTTAATTTCTATTCAAGCTTGCTCCCAGTTTTGCGTTATGAAGCGCTCGTTCTTGAGGTCCCTGAAGCTTTGACCGCTTATAGCTCTGCAGAGTCAGCAAGCTACGAACTCGCCAAGCTTCACCTTATTGACCCTGAAACTCTAGAACCAAGTGAATATCAGTTTTATGAGCGAGTAGTGGTTGAAGACAGCTACGAAATTGCGAAGGAGTTGGTACTTAATGTGTTGCCGTTTATCCCTTCGCCTGAATCAGACCAACAGAAAAGTTTGACAAAGAATGTCAATGCACAAGCGCAGGAGGCAATCAATTATGAAACGTATTAGGTCTTTTATCGTTGCCGCCTCGCTGACATGCTCTATCAATGTGTTGGCCAACCCAATGCAAGACGTCTTCAATGGGTACTCGACAGGTCATGGTATTGTCGACTACGAAACCAGTAATAAAAACGCCATCGCACTCGGTTCTTTTTCATACCGTGTTAAGAGTCATGATCCAAATATCGTGAACTTTCAAGGCCCTTCGATGAAAGCCGGATGCAACGGCATCGACCTTAATCTCGGTTCATTTTCAATGATCAAAGATTTAACTGGGATGCTTCAAAACTCAATGAGACAAATTGCAGCGGGTAGTGCGTCATATGCCTTCAACCTAGCTTTAGATGCTCTGTGTCCGACGTGTGCTGCAAACATCAAAGCCTTGAAAAAAGCGATGGATGAATGGAACCAATTTTTCAAGAACTCATGTGAAGCGGGTCAGGCATTAATGGCCAACGCGGTCGGCCCATATGAACAATCAATCCGAGATACTTTGGCAATCAGTCAAGTCGCAAACTCAACTGGCGTTGCGACAGATTCAGCTGATTGGTTTCAAAACATGGTCCCAGGCACTTCATTGCTTGAGCTCTCCCAAAAAGTTCAGAATGGTGAGGAATTACTGACAGGTAACCTGCTAATCAACGGCATGAGAACATCAAAAATGAATGTTGGTGCCGCTGACTTCTTCCCTAGATTTTCGGAAACCGTCATGTCGCTAGTTGGGACAGAAATCCGTGATGTTGCTGATAACACTAACCCTGACCGCCAAGGTGTCGAAACTTCTTCAATTGCGACAACTCCCGTACCAGCGACGTTGACTCTGATAGATATCGCTTTTGGTGGCTTTGATACTCAAGAGCAAGTGACAAGGCTCAAGTGTAATGACGGCAACCCAGATACGGTGGCCAGCTCTAAATGTCTCGATATTACTCAAGAAACGATTGATTGGAGGCCGTTGAACAAACAGTTCTTAGAAGCGTTGGACGGAACGACAGACGGGACCGCAGGCGTATTAGAGGTCTATCGAACAGGTGCTCGCGGTGCGAATGATTTTGGTCCTACTCAAAAAGCTGTGATTCAGGGTGGCGGTATGGATGTATATGGCTACATAGCTTTACTCGCGACCAAATACCGAAAAAGTTCAGAGGTCCAAGGTTACTACGAGGCAATTGCTAATGAATACGCGTACAACTTTGCGATGCAATTTTTCGCGTCTGCTCGTGCGTATTTAGATGCGGTCGCAATCGCGGCTAAAGCCGACAGCGATGCTAATGCCCAAGCATACATCAAAGAAGCAAGAGAAATGTTGAACATACAGATGGACATTGTGGACCGCCACTATGAACAACAAGACTCTAAGAACCGTTTGCATATGTTAGTCGAGAAGAGTATGGAGAACTAAGTCATGGAATTTCTGATATATACCATTGGTAATTTTGATTGGGCTAGACAAGTTTTCCTTGGCTTGTCGATGGCGTTCGATCCATCAACAGGTGATTTTGGACAGCCTAACTACTTGTTCGGTCTTGGATTAGTTCTTTCCTTCTTCGTTGCAGCCTTCAAACAATTCTTTGAAAAGGGTCAGGTTGGTGGTGAATTCTTAGGAACAGTGTGCAAGGGCTATCTTATCTGGATGCTGTGTTTCTACCCGAGGGTCGACATTGTAGTCGAACATGCTGGTACGGGTGATTCAGCGTATTTTACTGACATTCCTGTTGGTTTGGCGATAGGTGGGGCTGTAACGACTCAAGTACCTATCGCATTTATCGATATTTTGAGTGACATCTTTGTGATGCCTCAGAACTCAGGCACACACTTAGACGCACTTAGAACGCTGGTGGCGATTGAAGGGTCTGTAAATAGTCCGAATATTCGTACTATTGGACATGCAGATAGTGATTTCATACGCAGCATAGACAGTTACATGAATGGCTGTTTGTTCAAAGACATGGAAGTTGGTGGAGCCTATCAAGAGGCGAAGGTTGGCAATGTATTGACGAATGTCGATGCTTGGGCCGCGATGGAGGTGAGCTCAACGATTTGGTACATCGACATGTACCTTGAAGGTCAACCGTCGTTCATGTCTTGTAAAGACGCTTACACTGCACTGAGCGCGTACATTGATAATGACCAATCGAAATTAGCCGACGGACTCGATGAGTTAAATGAAGCGAAAGGCATTTCAGCGACACAAGTAAGCTCTGCACTTCAGCAGTTGGGCTCTGCATCAATGGACAGCTACACATTTCAAATGAATAACTTCCTTGATTATCACGTCAAAAAGAACGCTATGGGGTTAGATGCTAGTCATTCTGCACGAGGCCAACTTGTTGACGCTATGGAATATCAAGCGAAACAACAGCGTCTTTTCACTATGGCAGGTGACAGAAACTTGTGGCTTGAAATGGCCCCTGCCACCATCTCATTTTTTGAAGCGTTCGTGTGGTTTGCTGCACCACTTATGTCCTTCTTTATCATCTTTGGTGAAGGGGGCTTTAAGATCGCCGCGTCATACATGCGATTCTTAGTGTTAGTTGGATTGTATCCATTTGTGATGATTCTGATTAACTTCTATCTCGATTGGTCTATTCAAAATGCGTTGGAAACGTCGATCACTGAGCAAACAGCATACACCATAGGGGGATTGTCCAATTTCTATTCCGAAGCGCGAAGTTATATAGCGACCGCATCTTACATGACGACAATGGTTCCTATGTTGGCTTATATGCTTTTGAAAGGTGGCGAATACGCAACCGTGAGTATGGCTGGCAAGATCGGGGGAACCGCACATGTTAATCCTAGTGCTGTCGCACCAGATATTGCAGTTGGTGCCAAAAATGGTTCACTCAGAATGGGTAATCACAGTTGGACTATGGGTGATAACGGTGTGGTTCATTCAACAAATCAAATTCAAGATCAAAACATGCCAACACTCGGTGGTATGTCGAATATGACAAGTAACTTGTCCCTTACATCAAGTATGGCAGAGTCGCGAGTTCAATCATCCCAAGCTTCACATCAACAGTCATGGGGCAAGCTTTCTCAACTTATGACGCAGATTCAAAAAGGAAAAAGTGCGAACGGTAGTGATAGTCATCAATATTCTGAAAATGCTCAATTTGCATCACAGGTGCGTGAAGGCTTACAGAAAAACACCAATCTAGATACTCAAGAAATTACTCAATTGATGGGTAAGTTAGTAATGGGTGGTAGTGGCTCGGGTAGCGGAAATTTCGGTTGGGGAAGTGGAGAGGATTCAACACAGCAAACCTCTGAGAGTGCAAAGACGTCGACTCAAGCTTCTGACTCTACCCAATACAGTAATGGACAAAGTAATAAAACAATGTCGAATACGCAGGGGGGCTCTCAGGCTGCAGGACGACACGGACGTGGCCCCGTGACTAGAACCAGCCACATAGAAGATAAGGGCAATTCAAAAGCAGAAAGAGTCCAAGTTACTGACACTAAGAGTAATGACAAGAGTTCCGGAAAAACAGACCGAGTGGGTTCAAGAAGCAAAAGTGACTTTGCGGTTGGTCTTGATGGCCGAGTTCAGGTTAACGCAGAAGGCGGGTTTAACCTTACGGAACGTGAGGCAGAGGCATTGCAGGCAAGCTTAGGTTACGTGACCAGTGAACAAGGCGGCACCAGTGCTCAATATACCAGTCAAGAAGCGATTCAAAAGGTTCATGGTCTTTCAAGAACGACAGGTTGGGGCGAAACGGGACAAAATGCTATTCAAGACCTGAAAAGTTATACAGCTGCGAAACAATTCCAAGAAACGACGAGTCACGCATTGGGTGTTGCAAAAGGTTTGAATCAAAACTATTCAACCAATTTTACAAATGCGGCAAACAATAAGGAATTTAAAGAGTGGGTGGCTAATGGTTATAACACCGAAAGTGAGATGGCCAACATGAACCCAGAGGAGCGTAGAGTCGTTGAGGCCAATGCTCAAGCCCGAAACCTCCAAATACAACGTGATGCATCTAAATACTATCACGGAGATGTGGGTCGTGCTGCAGCAGTACTTTTCTCAAGTGAAATGGTTAATCAATATCAAGAAGTGGCGAACGCTAAAGACATGAATTCAATGAAATCTGGCTTGATGGATATCTCGCAGAAATTCAATGAAGCCGACTTCTTGATTGGTGACAAAGCACTTAATGATATGTCGAAAAACTTTGCCACGATGAGTAACAATTTAGGGTCTGTGAAAGATACCACCAGCAACTCAGCCGTAGCAGGCATTCCGGAAGAAATTCAAAGACACCAGCAAGGCTTTGAGAAAACAAGAGATGAGCGACTGGATGAGGTTGGTACATTATTGACCACCAAAAATATCAAAGAAGAGCACGGGGACAATGTTGATAAGGCTCGCGCCAATGCATCAAAAGTTGCGCCTGAGAAAACAGATGAGATTAAGGCCATTGAAACTGCCACTGATACAGTTAATCCAACTCCAATTTCTCAAGAAGTTAAGAGTGCTGCGAAAGATGCTGGTGGATTAGTAAATGACGTTGCAGCGGGGCTAGTTTCTCAGTTTCACTCTGCGACAGCGCAACAGCTATCAGAACCTGCCGCAGAAAATATGAAGCACTTAGAATCACCATTGAATAAAGGTGGTGATTTATTAACAAGACCACAAATTGCGACTAACCCAAGTGCTCGTGATTTTGGACTCACCACTAATTCCGAAGGTGTGTATGGTGCCGCTGTGATCGCGTTAACCAGTGATGAGAACACGCTCAATAAAGATGGGCTACTCAGTGACACTGAAATCAAGCATCACAATAATGCGGTTGGGAATATAGAAAAACTAAGAACGGAAATGGCTGAGGATGAGTCATTTGCCAAAGAAGTAGGTGGACTTGCATCGGGCAAATACACCATGGAAGCGTTAGAGGACTATAAACTGTTTATGGGTGGCTCTGAGGACGGGTTCAGAGACATTGATTACAACAACGTTGCTCATGTTGCTTCAACACTTGGTACATCCCTTACTGATGAGCAAGTTTCGAATCTATCAAATCAATCTGAGGTCAATAAGAATTACGATGTCGTAAATGGCAAATTGTTATCTAAACATTATCTGCAGATTGGAACAGAGGATGGGGCCGAACACCAGAAAGCTTACCACGCAGCTAAAGATACACCGAATGAAGTGAAGTTGTCACAACTTGAAGCGACAGGTAAAGAGCAAAATGAAGCTGCAATTAAAGAGGGCCAATCTAACGGAACAACTCCATTAACGGGTGTTAATGACACCGTAGCGAACACAGCAATGCCGGGTTCTGTACCGTCAAATGAGCCGTCACCAGTACCAAGTTCAATGACAAAATTCGCTGAAACTGCAGCGCAAAGCTTGGCACTTATGGAGGCATCAGAGAACAGTGGTATGAGTGACGAACAGAAATCACAAATCTTTGACTCCATTGACAGTAATACGATTTCTGTAAAAGAAGGATCTCAACTGTTCAATGCTGTAAGTTCAGGTGAAATGACCGCTAATCAGGCAATTACGTCGTTGCAAGAGAAAGAGGAGATGCTTGCTTCAACAGAAAACACCCAACCTGATGCTCAACCAACAGAGGCAAATAGTTCAAAGGAAACAACGACACAACAAACCCAAGGCAATGATCAAACAGGTTTCTCCAAACTAGCTTCAATGGTTGTTAGCGCATTACCTAGTAGCCCATTACAGCCAGAGGACAGTAATAATCAGCATACCCAAGTTCAAAGCAATCAAGAGGTAGCTCCTGATAATAAATCAGCCGAAACGGTAGAGACGTCGAAGACCTCTGACACTGTAGCTACGAACTCACGCCCTGAAAGTTCAGCACCACAGTCGGTGGCTCAAACGGGTACA
>NZ_JBFSTC010000093.1:11648-23691 GCF_041466605.1 Vibrio sp. 10N.247.310.17
ATCACCGCAGAAAGTGGATGAGACAGTACCTACGAACTCACGCCCTGAAAGTTCAGCACCACAGTCGGTGGCTCAAACGGGTACAGTAGCGCCAGCAACGCAAGTGGCAAGCGCATCACCGCAGAAAGTGGATGAGACAGTACCTACGAACTCACGTACTGAAAGTTCAGTAGCACAGTCGGGCAATGTAGAGTCAGGAACACAACTGGCGAGTGCTCCTACTCAAAAGGCAACTGATGCTGTTGCAAATACACAACGCCCTAATACTTCAGAGAAGGAGACAGGAACAAATCAGACCCAATTGGCGAATGCACCCACTGACTCCAATAACGGCAATCAAGGCGCGGGAACTATTGAGGACTCTCAAAATGATTACAAAATGGGGAATCAAACCAAACTAGCATCACTCAACGAAAGTGATCCAAGTTCGCCTTCTGTTACCGGAAGCGGTTCAATGGACCTAGCATTATTGGAGTCTTCACAGTTCAGTGGTATGGCTGATGGAGATAAAGAGATTGTGATGGAAGCTATTGCTAGTGGCCAACTTACTGCTGATGAAGGCATTGAAGTGTTCAATGCAGTTCAAAGTGGAGAGCTTAACTCTGATGAAGCTATTCAGATAGCTAACGGGACAAAGGAATTGCCGAGCGCTCGTAATGAAATGTTGGCTTCTACTGGTTCTAGTCAATCTAATAGTGACCTTACTGCGAGCTCAGATAGTGACATGGAATCGGCGCGTACAGGTGCAGACAATGAGTTCATCGCTAAAGAAAGCGACGCACAATTAGCGTCAACGAACATTGAGGCGCCAGTATCAGGAGCGGTCGAGCAGCCAAGCGCTGAACAGTTTGAAGCGCAAGTGGCGATGGATACTCCTAACCAGTTTGATACATCGGTGGCACCAAGTGATGGCGGAGAAATGAACTCAACCATGCGCGAGGGTGAACAACACTTAGCGTCAACGAGCTTTGAAGCGCCAGTATCCGGAGCCGAAGAGCAGCAAAGCACTGAGCTATCGGGTACGCAAGTAGCGATGGATACTCCTAACCAGTTTGACACATCGGTAGCACCGAGCGATGGTGCAGAGCATGACTCTATGATGCGAGAAAATGGTGATCAACTAGCATCAACAGGATTTGATGCTCCAAGCGATGGAGATATGGACCCAAGTACGTCTGACGCAAACTTAGGAGACCATTCTAATAAGTTGGATATTGCGACAGCTTTAACTACTGGCGACAAGACAAATCTTGAAATGGATGCCGATGAAATTATCAATGGCGACAAGCTTGATACTGTAGTTGGCTTGGGAGGTTCAGTAGGAGAAATCGATGGTGACGTCAACTATGACCAAGAAACAAAATATACATAATGCCCATATTGATGACGTTTAATCGATATTTCTAATAACTAAACCCTATTGGTGTATATAAACTCCAATAGGGTTTTTTTTAGGTTTCCGAATGAAGATATATTCCACAATCGCATTGATGATCATGTCGTTCGTTTCTGAAGCATATGAGGTTTCAGGGAGAAGTTTATTAATCATGGATGCGCAAACTACGGTTGGCTTAGAAGCTTTAGGTGTGGAAGCCGCTAAAGTTGATGCGTTGGAACGAGTTGAGCAAACCATTTCCAAGGGAGACAAATTTGGACTTGTGTATTCTTACCAGCCATCCATTCAGAAACTTATTGTCTTAGCTCAGGATAAAGTTGAATGCGATGTTGGCATTTGCTTAGAAACAACTATTAAATTGATAGTCGATAAACAAATTGCTAAGGCTATCAGTCAAAGCCTTCATAACAGTGCTAGTGGCATGTCGCAACTTGAGTCAAAGCCCAAAGATGTACTCAGTGCGCAGCTAAACCAATTTACATTGATAGAGTCACGCCACTCTCGGTTACCAATTGAGTTCCGCGCAGAAGACGGAATCTATTCTCAGTGGTTAAGGCTAAGAGCAAAGGAGCAAAAGGAGCTTGTTAAACGTATCAAGGTATCTACGATATTTAAGGATACGGGGTTCGTTCCACAAAAAGTTAAGCTGAATAAGGTGCCTGTGTTTGATTCCATAGGAGAGCCATCAACGTCTCAGTACATTGCCTATTCGTTTGCCCTACCTGGTTCCGAGCAGATGAATGATCTGGTAAAAGCCATTCCATCTTTAATCTCTGATACTCGGTATGTGACTATGAAGATGAGTGTCCCAGAGCTGTCCATAGAGCAGGTCGAATTTAGGGCTAAGTATCATTGCATGTTATTCGCATCGGCAGATGATTACTTATCACATCAATCGCTGACAACAGCTCAATTGTTTCACCGAGAGCCAGAAGTAGCAATCAACGTGTCAGGAAAGATAGTCCATATAGGTCGTGGGTACTATTACGAAAAAGGTTCCGAATCTGATTCAGTATTCAAGCGTTCAGGGATTCCAACCTATTGTGAACTGCTTAATGGAGAATTGGTGTTTCCTAAAGATACAAAGCAGGCAGCTTTTTTGGGGTCCCATGTGACGGTGTTTAGTACTGTTCGTATCCGGGAGGTAGCCACGGATTTCAATGCGGATGAAACGAATATTGATGATTGGCTTCTCGTTGATTCTAACTTTGATAAAGCATGGATAGAGTCACGTTATACAGATGAGATTAATACGATCCGACAAGGATGCATTGATGCGGTGTGTTCTTCACAGGTTATAACCCCTAAACAATTCATGTTGATGCTTAATGGCGAACCCCATGTTGCCTTCTCTAAAGTCGCAGCCGGAATGAGATACCCATTTAGAATTGAGCGCTATCAACCAACGTATCCTCTTGTTGTTCCATACGTGGGCTTACAGACTGCAGGGTATGGTACTGCTTTGAGTTCGTTAACAGTGGAGGAGTGATGTATGGGACGTATGTTTATTTTGTTGTTTCTAATGTCTAGCCTAGTGACTGCAAAGCCATTCGACGCAACTGTAGAGCGCGTAGTTCCGAGCGAGCAAGTAACGCAGGCTCTCTTTCAGCAATTGAAAGATGAAGCCGCGTTTTTAGCTGTCTCTAAAGCGGATTTACGTGGTTATGTAAAGACGAGTCAAAGTTATAACGGCGCTTATCTAGAGACATTGAAGGTTCTACTACCTCTAGTAGCCGATGTGGATGTTGTTAGTCAATCAGTGAATAACTGCACTGGCGCTGATTTTAAATGTGTATCACTGACAGTCAATGTGCATATAGACAGAGGAGAGTTCCAGTCTCAGCTTGAAATGATAAAGAATGATGAAGTTTTAAGAAGAAGTCTGGAGCAATATCATAGGGAGCCTGGTCATCCTCTTCGAAAGCGAATTACGATGTTGTCTTCTCAGATCGAGAGTTTGAGTAAACACGGTGAACAGTCTGATTTGGTTAATTCGCTAAAGGTGCAGCTTCATGAGAGCCAGTTGGTGGAACGTGATATTAAGTCAATGCGAATTGTGACTGAAATTGCACGGCATTATTCGGATTTCATTATCTTTACTCAAGTTGAAGGTATCGAGCGCATTTCTAGTAACAGAGTGAAGGTTACATTACGTTCACGAGGTAGCTCATATGGCAATCATGACTTTGATTCTCGTTTAGCGGCAATTATAGATAGTAACGGTTATGCAATGGACATGTACCATCGAGTGGTGCATCAAGGAAATGTTTCTTCTCGCATCAGTCTAGGAAATCACTTTGATGATGGCCACCAGCTAAAAGTGCGACAGCTTTGTATTGAACCGAACTCCTTTGAATCTCATTCACCGGTTCTACAGGCTTTATATGAAAGTGACACGAAACTTACGCTTCCGCTTTATTCACAAAGTAGATTTGTACGAGTTGGTAGCTTCAAGGGTGAACCTGTACCAAAAGAAACAAAAGTGGATAGTTACTCTTACTGTATTTGGGATAAATTCGAATACCAATATTCAGTTGAATTGGCGGATAAAGAAATAGAACACTTTGCGATGTCGGGTAGTAGGTCAGCGGCCAGTCGTCTCACTATTGGCATAGAACCGGAACAATACGCTCAGATGTCGCCTAAGCAATGGCAAGCGTATATGGATAGCAAAGGCTTACTTGATGTTACCCACCAGAAAAAGCCTCGTAGGTTGTCACAGGGCGCAATGTTGCCAGCCTTTGGCAACGATTCAACGCGATACCGTGAGAATGTGATCATCGGTTGTAATGCGGATACCGGCGTCTGTCCAGACCGAGCAATACAACACTTCTAAATACATTCCCCCCACTTTTGGTACGCAACATATTCATTCCTAGCTTTTTTGTTGTATAACTAAAATATGCAACAACAGGAGATTACATTATGTCACGTAGAACTGAGCAACAAAGTCACGATGATTTTTGCAATAGAATGCAGAACAACCGACGCAAAAATTCTGGAGTAAGGAGACGAGGCGTATCTCATCGTCATTCATCCCCTGAAAGAGAAGAAGACAAACTGTTTGGAGGTCTTCCATATGTTCATTGGCTTTCAAATGAAATGGAGCGCGATAAAGCATTTGAAGGTGATGACTAATATCTTGCTGCATGTCCAGAACACGATCAACCCAAAGGTATCGTTCACACCCATTTGACAAGTGGTGTTAGACTTGAACATGCAGAGACATTGAAATCGAATGTCAAAGTTAACTTTTGAAAGGTAAGGAATCGATTCTTTACCGCCCACTACGACATATCATCCCTTCACTACAGCTATACTAATCTTACACACCTCCTAAACACTCAAATCTCTTTCATTAATTAACCAATTTAACGCGGTATTGCTCCATTCTTCCTTTATACCTTCGGTGTAAATGAATGAAACGGAGATGCGTATGGATTCCGATCTAGTCAATGGATATTTGAAAGAGCATCTATTTCCAAAGATGACCAAAGAAACAATCGATCAAGCGTTTGGTCACCTGGTCCCCAGATTAGGTGCTGGTGAAATGGTCGAGTTGTTATGCCCTTCCTGTGGAAACAAGGGGACCCACTTTTTAGGCACTGGCAGTTTCAACTGTGAGTCTTGTGGACCTACTTCGATTATCGACGCCTATTCAAACGACCACTCAGTAACACCACATCGCGCCATTATAGAATTATGTCGCCTAGCCGGTTTGAATATACCTGCTGACATTTACCGTGAACTCACACCTGAAGATATCAAATTCACGGATATCGTTATGGACATCGCGAGAATGAGAGTCTTGCCAAAAGAAGTGGAAGAGTGGGGGCTTTCAGTGGATGAACGCAATGTGCCTGACCATCTATCCTGTATTCCAGACGCTGAACAATTTATCGAATATGTGAACGCTGTTAACGGTTGGGTTCCCAATGCCGTTATTGATGCCATCACTGAGTTTCAAGGCGAACCCATCTTATTGTTCGTTAACAAAGGTCGCTTAGTGTTCATTAAACTCAATGGATACAGCTCCGCGAGATCACCATTCATCCGGTCTTACACAAAAGGCACTAACAAAACCAAGCGAGTGTTTGTCTCAGATGATCCACTGTTTATAGATATGTGTTGGTCTAAGGGCCTATCTGCATATTTTATCAATCCAAATTTTATGACCCCGAGAGCGATTGAGTTTCTGAGTGATGAATTCAAATCGAAATCGGTGGTTGCAGTGTGGACCAAAACCAAAAGCCAAGATTACGTATTTAGCCGAGATCAAAAAGTACATCGTTACGATTGGTTTAGTCGTAAGGTTCCAGGTTCTTATCAACGTATTGCGGAGTTAATTCAATGACTATTTTTAATGCAAAATATCAAGCGACGGTGCCTGTTTTAAATTTCGTAAGAGGCTGGGTCATTGTCCTTATTGGGTTTATGTTTTACACCTCACTGGTCAGCTCATCCCATAGTTACCACCCACCGGTGCAAGAAGTGATATCTCTTTGCCTACTTGCCGTCTGCCTGTCTTGGACTGAATTTGTAGAAATCAAAGAGGACACGGTTGAAACTTACTATCGCCATTCGCTACTCACCTTCATAAAAACACCAAGGTTCGTATATGAGATCCAAAGCGATTGGTCTTTAGAAGCTAGGCCCAGTTCATTTGGGTATACAATATGGACAGCCAAGAGCGATAACGCTTTAATTCAGATATTTCATACTGGCCATGTGTCTAATTGCTATAGCAAGAACTAAACTGTTCGTAAATTGTTGTATATAGCAAGTATGTTTGACCATTAGAGATTAAATGTATGAATTCGAAATTTGCTTTTTTTTTGGTAGCCTCAATGTCTTTCACTGTCTCTGTGTCAGTTGTCGCGTCTGAATCAGTGCAAGAAGGCGAGGGCAGTTTGAACCAACAATCCCTGAGCCAATTGGTAGAACAGCACGGGGACAAGACTATCGGTGGTTATGAACGGATGAATGAAGATGGCAACATTGAACAGTCTATTTATTCGGTGTCTGTACTCTTGGTCGATGGGGCGGTGAAGGCAGATCTTCATGATAGTGAGCCGGTTAACTAAACGTTTGTAAAAGCACCCACCAGCTCGGTCATCAGTTACATTTTGCTTTTCTTGCCTTAGTGGTGGTTGCAGTTTAGTCAGTGTACCAAAGTCGTAGGCAAGTAAATCTACTGTCGCCAGTGTTAATTTTAGTCTCATAAATAGATTCAATATTGACAATTGAAACTGCGTGTTCAACTAACCAGTTATTTAATCGCTCATGTGCGACATCAATAAGAAGTTCGTTAGCTGTCGTTCTCGTGTTCATACCACATCCTAGAACATTAAATTCAATACGCTTTATCATCATTTTCCCTCTACGTTAGCTGTACCAAGACGCGTTGGTAATCAAGGTAGTCATTTGCTCTACTTCATTAGCGGATAGCGTTAATCTTGCGTCACCATAAGCCAATACAAAACGACCACTGACATTGAACAATCCACCTTTGGAACTTCCATTAGGCATCGTGTGTCAATGGTTGAAATTAATATAATGTTGCTTGAAGTTATTGGAAGACAAGGGCTTTGAAAACAAAAAGCCCTGAAAACTCTCTATACCTGACGAGGAGTACAAGTGACGTGCTTCCTCAGTTTCTATCCCTTCTAGAGTGGTGTTCAACCCCAACTGTTTAGATAAGCCCACAAAACTTTCCAACACTTTGATGCTTACCTCTTGTGAACGGACATCATGGGACTTAAAAGTGATGAGGCTTCTATCGAATTTGATGGTATCAAATTTTATGGACGTCAACATAGTCATGCTATTGTGACCTGCTGTGAAATCGTCAAGCGCCAAAGCTGCTCCTGATTGTTTCAGAACCTCAATGTGTCTGAGCATCAATTGGTTAGTGTCTACCTTGCTTTGTTCAGTAATCTCTATTTCAACCGTAACTTTATGACTCACTACACTGCTTAAAGCATTTGCTATCTTCTCTATTGAATCTGGACACTGTAGGGTGTCGGCGGCAACATTAAACGAAAGCGTAAAGTTGTCTTCAATAGTATGCTCATGCACCCACACTTCCAATTGGTGTATGGCTTGGACTGCAATTTCGGTGTCTATGCTTGAAATTAAACCCTCTTCTATCGAGAAAGGGATGAACTCTGCAGGTGGTATCACGCCATGTTGAGATTCCCACCTGGCTAAAGCTTCACAGCCATTAATTTTACCGCTTTTTTCAGATACCCTACTTTGGAAATAGGGTTTGATCTCGCCGTTTAACAGTGCTTCTCGTATCCTAACGGCGCGTTGACTGCGTTCTCGGATCGCGATGACTTTTTCCATTTGTGTCAACACAAGTCGATTGCCAAAAATGATACCAATGATAAATCCGCTGCAAGCCAAAATCACACTGACTTCGTGAAAGATTGATAGCTCAACTTTACCCTTACCAATCAATATTCCTGCAAGGCAAGCTGCGGCCACCAAAGGTACAAACAGAGATATGGCGAGCACGTTTCTCTCTTTCTGATATTCATTTTGTATTGCGTCCGTCATAGTCACATCTCTTTGCTAAATCCATTACAGTCCGTTCAATTGAACAGCAATCTTAATGACAAGTGTGCAAATAGAGGGCTCAATTTCATGCATTGATTGTATAAATATCGGTTTTAAACCTCTGAGCTCAATAGGGTAGTGAGATATCCACAAAATTTGTTAGTGGCTGGTGGATAAATACACAAAGTTGATTTGAGTGAATGGTTTAAAGTCTGCAGGGTTCAAGCATCGGATGTATAGAGTCTTATAAACGACTCAATAGAGTAGAGCAACTTACTGTAGAAATGAAAAAGTCGCGGTTAAGCGACTTTCACTCTGCCATATTTTCATATGGATTCGTCAATACGTTGTCATGGCGAATTATATTGCCACAAACCCATCTTAGGTTGGGCGAGCTATTGTGTTGTCAATTAAACGCTCTATTTTTGATGCTTAGGCGATCCTTGACCATAAACATCTGATCCTAACTGCTTATACAAAGCCGGATTGACGGTTAGTTTCAGATCATTGGCAGACAAATCAACGGACTCAGCCCATTTTAGAATTTGTATTCTGTCAAATTTCAATCTCGTGAGTAGCATGCTATTTGGCGTTTCAATGGCAATGCAACCTCCACTGATGTTCGCCACACGCAGCTGATTGCCGTAGTGTGGAAACTCTTCATGAAACAGTTTATTGATTTCCGCAAGATCCTTGAGTTTATCTTTGACCGCTGAAAATTTCGTGTCCTGGAACACATCACACAAGCTTGTTGTCGCTCTCATAATTATCTCCAGTTAGATGAGTACACATAAGGTTGTACACCATTTAATGGAAAACTGAGTGTCTAATAACTTGGGCTTACTTATTGTCTAACTGAGTGTTTTTGGACTCAAGTTCTTTGATGATCGCCTGTTTAGTCGATAGTTCCTTTTCCTGTGTTTCGTTTTGCTCAGTAAGACGCTTAATATCTTGTTCTAGGCGAGTGTTGAAGGCACCTTGTCTTTCAATGGTGCTTAGGTTCTGACTGTTAGACATTCGTAGCTCAGTCAACTGGTCTGAGAGAGAGGTAAGTCGTTCGGATGCATTACCGAACCTAATCATGGCTTGTTCCAACTCACTGTTTAGGCGAGCATTCTCAGATTTCGATGTGATGTATTCGGTTTCAAGTTCTGATAGGTCGGTACTGAATTTGTTTCGACTCTCGCGTAATTCCTGCAGGAGTTGAGCGTCACCTTGAGCCTGTGTTTCAAATCTGATGATCTCACCCGACTTTTTCGTCACAGTGTCACTTAGTTCGGAAATTTGCTTGCGGCAATCTGTAAGCTGATTTTCTAGCTTCTCAATCACAGTGACTTGGTTTTCTAGCTTCACCTCGGCTTTGGCTAGTAAACTTTGATGCTTGTCCAATTCGACCTTTAGATTATTCGCATTGTCCTGTAACACACCAATCTCATCACTTAGGCGTGTTTCAACACCTTCACAGTTCTTCTGGCTTTGCTCAAGATCGGTTTTTAGTTTAGTTATTTCTTTGTCTTTCAATGAAATGGTAGTGTTCGCTTCTTGCAACTGAACACCAGCTAACTCAAGGTCACCCTCAGTTTTCAAAAGGAGTTCGTTGGCCAGATCTGCTTCATCTTTATACATGAGTACTTCGGCATTGTGCTCTGCGTCTTTGGCCGCACTTAACCGAGTAATTTCAGTAGAGAACAATTCAACGAACTCATCACTAAAACCACGCTCGCGGAATAAGTCCATTCGTTTGTTCTTAGCTTGAGTATTCCATTCACGGACATCCACATTGATTGTGCTGGTAGATTTTACATCTGGCATCATCGATAGCACATTTCGCACACTGGTTTTTTCGCCTTTAACGAAGAGCGAATCACAAATCTCGAAAACACGTTGGCGTCGTTGTAACTGTTCTGCGGTAAGGTCTTTCTGTGTGCTGATGTCGCTCATTGGATGGTACTCAAGTTCAGATTTGGATTTCATACATTTTAATCGAACATACACCGAACGTCCACAACGAACGAACACCTGTTCGGTGTTCGATTGTGCTATGTGAGACATCGCACCTGATAGGAATCTTATTTTATCTGGTTGCGCACCAACTACGACATTACAACTGCCCTACTCTGTCTGATTAAGTGACACTGTAATGCTTTTAACTAATAACTATGCAGCGGTGATTGTTCATAAGATTGAAAGCTCAAATATCTCAATTTTCTAGATCTCAGATAATTACAATTATATGTGATCTAGAAAAAATGCATGGAATTGGTTAGACTGTAACTAACTACGAAAGCATAAGTTGGAAATGATATGGTCGGCACTGAAATCTCACTTCATACGGACTTTTCCCGTTTAAGGCCAGAACATGTTCACCAGGCGATCATGCTCGCACGAAAGCACGGTACATCGAACGAACAGTACCAAAAAATTCAAGATGCTATTAACCATCTTTTGCGAGAGTTCAATAAACGTGAAGAGCGTTATGCTAAGAACTCACTTTCTCAACTCTATAGCAACTGGTCACGATTTGAGAAATGGTGTCACGAGCATGAACATCACCCATTGCCAGCAGCCGCAGAAACCATCGAATTATTCTTTGAAGATAAGGTCGACGACTTACACCGTAACTCAAATCGATCTTATGCGTGGGCCATTTCAAAAATTCATCGTATCTCGGGTTGTCCGGATCCATTTCTTGATGAAATCGTGCGTGACAAGATGGCCGGTATCTTTCGAAGAAAAGTTGAGGCGGGTGAACGAATTGTACAGGCTTCAGCGTTTCGAGAGAAACACTTAGATAAGATAACCGAATTGTGGCGTCATTCCCCTAGCCTACGGTATCGTCGTGATCTGGCTTTGCTGACTGTTGCTTATGAAACCCTACTTCGTGCGTCGGAAATCGCAAACATCCGTTTTGGTCACTTAGAGTACCCAGGTGACGGAACGGCTTTGCTGACTATCCCTATCACGAAATCTAATCATAGTGGCGAACCAGATACAGTGGTGTTTAGTCCAGAAGCTGTTGATATTATTCATGAATACGTAGAATTAGCAGGGCTTGATGACACAGATGAACAAGCTTTCTTGTTCGTCGGTGTGAGCCGACACAACACGCCATATAGACCAAAGTTAATCGACCCAGCCCACCCTGAAAGCGGCAAAAAACATAAGAAAATGACGTCATGGACTATCGAGCAGATCTTCAATAAAGCATGGGAAGCGCTTAATTTGGGCAAGGTTGGTATTGCCACTTTTACTGGCCACAGTGCAAGAGTTGGCGCGTGTCAGGATTTATTGACCGATGGATACACCATCTTGCAAGTACAGCAAGCTGGACGTTGGTCCACACCGGCTATGGTGATGAGGTACGGTCGCGGAATATTGGCAAAAGATGGTGCAATGGCACAGAAACGCGCATCTAGAGGACGAAAATAACCAGTCTTTTGAAACCCCGCAGCTGACAGCTGCGGGGTTTCATTTTCCGCCGAGTCGGTTGAATTTCTCTATATTGATTTTAGCTTGGGGCATTTGCATTTTATGCCTCAAATTGAAACTACTGAAAAAGCTGGCTATATCTCTTTAGTTGTCGTTCGGGTATACAGAAACTGGCTCACACTCATTCCATACGGCTTGATCAGGTTTCGTATAAATCTCCGTTGTTTTTGAATTGCTATGAGCCATCCTCTTTGTGGCACTTAAGCCTTTCTCTTCAATCATTCGTGCCGCTAAGGAACGAATCTCATGGTACGTCGGTCTTTGGTTACTTGGTAAGTGCGATTTGACACCTGTAGGAGAGGAATAAAGTTTCATACTAAGCAGTCAAGTAACCCTGTTTGTACCGTTCTAAATGATACTCACCCAGAAATAAAGATTCATACTAATTCCTACTACAAAGTCTGAGTCACGCTACAACTGAGTAATAAAGTATCATACTGGTTGTCTTGGGCATCCACAGATTGATCGGCCCCATTCAAACACGTTTCTGGACAGAATCAAGTTGGCAAGACGAGTACTGGATGCGCTGTATGCATTAGGAAAAGGGCTCTTCTCCGCTTAGATGAGTCTATAAATTAACAATAAAATCAATAAAGC
>NZ_JBFSTC010000094.1:0-23585 GCF_041466605.1 Vibrio sp. 10N.247.310.17
AGGTGGGTCAATTTTAAATCGACGTTAGTGGGTCATTTTTACATCGGCGCTGACAAGTTTGTTGCTTAGAACCTGATTATATGTTGTCTATTTACATAGAGAGGTGTCTTTCTTGATCTTCCGCTACAGTTTTGACTACAAACTGTAGTAAAATTACGCTAATTTGTTTTTATACCGATTTATTTTGAATTGAACGAGGTCAGTCCTATGTCAGCTAAGAAGCCAATGGCTCTAGTGATCCTTGACGGTTACGGTTACCGTCAAGACAACCAAGACAACGCTATCGCGAACGCTAATACACCTGTATTAGACGGTCTTATTGCTAACCAACCTAACACGCTAATCTCGGCTTCTGGCTTAGATGTCGGCCTACCTGATGGCCAAATGGGTAACTCTGAAGTGGGTCACACCAACATCGGCGCAGGTCGCGTGGTATACCAAGATTTAACGCGTATTACTAAATCAATCGCAGACGGCGAATTCGGTCAAACTGAAGCGCTAGTGAATGCTGTTGATAAAGCGGTTAAAGCAGACAAAGCGGTTCACATCATGGGTCTTATGTCTCCAGGTGGCGTTCATTCTCATGAAGATCACATCTACGCGGCTGTTGAAATGGCAGCAGAGCGTGGCGCAGAGAAAATCTACCTACACGCATTCCTAGACGGTCGTGATACGCCGCCACGTAGCGCTGAAAACACACTTGCACGCTTCCAAGCGTTGTTCGCTAAGCTAGGTAAAGGCCGTGTGGCTTCTCTTATTGGTCGTTACTACGCAATGGACCGTGATAACAACTGGGATCGCGTTCAAGAATCTTACGACCTACTTACTCAAGCAAAAGCAGAGTTCACATTCGACACAGCCGTTGCTGGCCTAGAAGCGGCTTACGCTCGTGACGAAAACGATGAGTTCGTTAAAGCGACTGAAATCAAAACGGAAGGCGAAGAGTCTGCCGCTATCGTTGATGGCGATGCTGTTATCTTCATGAACTACCGTGCAGACCGTGCTCGTGAAATTACACGTGCATTCGTTCCTGATTTCGATGGTTTTGCTCGTAACGTATTCCCAGCGATCGATTTCGTGATGCTGACTCAATACGCAGCAGATATCCCACTTCTATGTGCATTCCCACCGGCTTCTCTAGAGAACACTTACGGTGAATGGCTATCGAAAGAAGGCAAAACGCAGCTACGTATCTCTGAAACAGAGAAATACGCGCACGTGACATTCTTCTTTAACGGCGGTAAAGAAGACGAGTTTGAAGGCGAAGAGCGTCAGCTTGTTGCTTCTCCAAAAGTAGCAACGTACGACCTACAGCCAGAAATGAGTGCGCCAGAGCTTACTGAAAAGCTAGTTGCAGCAATCAAAGGCGGTAAATACGACGCTATCGTTTGTAACTTCCCTAACTGTGACATGGTTGGCCACACTGGCGTTTACGATGCAGCGGTTAAAGCGGTAGAGTCGCTAGACGAATGTCTTGGCAAAGTGGTTGAAGCAATCAAAGAAGCGGATGGCCAACTGCTGATCACCGCTGACCACGGTAACGCGGAAATGATGGTAAACCCAGAAACGGGCGGCATCCACACGGCGCACACTAACCTACCTGTTCCACTTATCTACGTGGGCAGCAAAGACGTTGAGTTCAAAGAAGGCGGTAAACTGTCTGACCTAGCACCAACGATGCTTTCTCTGTCTGGTATTGATATCCCAGCTGAGATGTCAGGTGATATTTTAGTTAAATAGTTTTAACTTTCATCGAATACTAGAACGGCTGCACGCGAGTGTAGCCGTTTTTTGTATCTGGAGTTTGAGTATAGATACGAGTAAGTGGGATGCGAAGAGCTTAAGGCTGGTGCATGATGCGAGTAACTAACAGAATGAAAGCTGTTATACATTTTCGCATCTCGCATCTCGCATCTCGTCACTCGCTACTCTCATCTTTCTCTACAGCCGAACGCTCAAAATCCAACAACCACTCTTTGCGGTTCATGCCGCCCGTGTAGCCGGTTAATGTTCCATTCGCACCGATGACTCTATGGCAGGGAACAACGACGCTAAACGGGTTCTTGCCATTAGCGCCACCGACTGCTCTTACGGCTTTTTGGTTGTCCATTCTCTTTGCTTGTTCGCCGTAGCTGATGGTTTCGCCATAAGGAATGGTTGTCAAAGCCTGCCAAGCGGCTTTTTGAAAGTCAGTGCCTTGTATCGCTGTTAATGGCAAATCGAATTCTGTTCGTTGAGCTGCGAAATACTCATCTAACTGTTTCGTCGCCAGTTGGCAAAGGTCATCCGGATTGCTAGTCATTAGCTCTTCATGATTTACATGGTCAATTTCAATAAGCGACACACCATTACTCACAATGATCATCTTGCCAATCGGTGCGTCATAGAACATTTTGTAAATGGTGTCTTCCATGTCATCTTCCTTCTTTTAGTTTTTTCTGCTCTCAAGCTCTTCGAATCTCGGTTACCCGAATCTCTCACCTGCTCTTATATCTTTTCGCATCCCGGTTACCCGAATCTCTCATCTGCTCTTATATCTTTTCGTATCCCGGTTACTCGCATCTCTCATCTGCTCTTATATCTTTTCGCATCCCAGTTACCCGAATCCCGCATCTGCTTTAGCTCTAACACGAAGTGCAAAGCAATACCCCGAAATACCGCCGACAATGTTCCCCAAGGCTAAGCCTATAAACAGCCCTTCGACACCATCAATTTGGCTGCCTATCCAAGCGAAAGGCAATGTGAATACAAACAGGCGCATTAAGCTCCATTGAAAGGCTTTGAGCGGTTGGTGCATCGCATTCATGGCACTAATCAGCATCATTACAATACCTTGGAAGCCATAGCTAAATGGGACGACTAACAGGTAATGCCACAAGATGCTTCGTACGGATTCTTCTTGAGAAAAGAGGGCTGCCAAAGGGATGCTCAATGGCACCATCATTAAGAAAATCAAACCTTGGAACATCACGGCAAAGCGCATGCTTAAGAACAGAGCCTTGAAACTACGCTGTGGGTTATCAGCACCAAAGTTTTGCGCCATAAAAGGCGTGAGGGCCGAGGTCAAGGACATCAACACAATGATAAGGATGGATTCAATACGCTGGGCAGCTCCGTAAGCCGCCACGGCTTCTGTTCCTTGTTTGGCTAACATCATCATGATTATGGCGCCAGCAAGTGGGTTCAGGGCATTGGAAAGGGCGGCGGGTGTGCCGATGGTTAAGATCTGTTTCCAGTCATCGATGATGTTTTTTAGTTTGGGCGGAGCAAGTAGCTTTTCTCGTATGGTTAACACATACAGTGAGCAACATAACGCACCAAACCAACTGAATCCACTAGCAATCGCTGCGCCTTGAATCCTTAATTCAGGGAAAGGGCCGTAACCAAAGATTAATAGAGGATCGAGAATGCCGTTAATAAGGCCGGCTAGCATCATGATCTTAGCGGGTGTTTTGGTATCGCCACTGGCTCGTATTGCGCTGTTGCCTGCCATAGGAATAACAAGCAGCGGTATCGCTAAATACCAAACCGACATGTACTCGGATATCAGTGGCAGTAACTCAGGTTCAGCACCTAATAGAGTAAACACAGGTTCTAGTGTTACTAGACCTAGTGTTGATGCAAAACCAACAAGAAGCACCGCAAGCAATAAGCCGTGGCAGGTAAGCCTTGCCGGATTTTTCGCGCAACCTTGGCCAAGTAACCGCCCAATACACGTCGATAAGCCAATGCCTATACCCATAGTAATGCAGTTGATGGCAAAGGTGACAGGAAAGGTGAAACTCACGGCTGCAAGGGCTTGTGTGCCGAGCAATGAGATAAAGAAAGTATCGACAAGGTTAAACATCAAGATCGCAACCATGCCGAATATGGTCGGTATGGTCATGGTACGCAATGTACTCTCAATTGGGGCGGTTAATAGCCCGTGCTTATCTTGCATGTAAAACGCCGTTTGAACTAGAATATGAGTAGAGTACAGTGAATTGTGAATAGTCTGAAGATCGCTTTCATAAAGTTTACAATTCACATTACTAACGGTATACGGTGTGATAGGATTCTGCCGTTATCAAATTCGATATTTTGAGAGATTTACAGTGAAGCAGCACACACAACCACAGTCGTATACCCCACAAAATCCGCCGATGTATATTCCAAATGATGAGATCGACCTTAGACAGCTTTTTAAAGCTTTGTGGGATGGTAAGCTCTTAATTATTTTGGTTACGGCTTTATTTACGTCTAGTGCTATTGGTTTTTCTTTACTGGCTCAAGAATGGTGGTCTTCTGAAGCCGAGATTACAAAAGCTGAACTTCAAGACAGAGTTATGTATCAGCAACAAGTGAAACAATTCCAACCTATTTTCTCTATTTATCAATCAAATGGCTTAGCTAGAGGTAGTGAAGAGCTCGATTCTTTAGTTGATTCTCAGGTCATATTTCAACGGTTTGTTGATCTATTTAATTCAAGTAATAATAAGCAAGCTTTCTTAAATGAAAGCTCCGAATTTCAAGATATTAAAGACAATCACTTTTCGAGTGCTTCTGAAATAACTGAAGATGCTACCCGTAAGTTGTACATTGCATGGTTCGAAAAGATCTCTGCGTCACAGATAGATAAGAAGGACAAAAATTCACCATATGTTCTGACTTTCCAATCCATGACCAAAGAAAGTAGTTTTGATTTATTAAGATCTTATATTTCTTTTACTGAGCTTCAAGTTCGTGAGGATGCATTTGAGCATCTTGAAGCTCTCGTTTTCGGTGAGCGTAACGAGTTGATCCAGCAAAAAACGGTTCTTGAAGGTAAGGCTAAAAACAGGTTGCTCGCGGAAATCGAGCGCGCGCAGTCTGCTTTGAAAATTGCCAAAGCAGCCGGTGTAGATACCCCTCTTTTAAGTGGTAATGCAAGAGATTTTTATGCAATTGAACTTGGTTCAAAAGCTTTGCAAGAAAAAATCAAAATTTTGGAGTCTGTAAAAAATCTCACTGTTTTGGAGCCTCGCCTTCAACAAATAACGGCTCAGTTAGACATGTTCGATAGTATTAAAATCGATCGAACCGTTGATTTTCAAGCATTTCGCTATCTAAGCAATGTTGAACAACCAACTACTCGAGATAAACCTAAACGTGCTTTGATCGTTGTACTTGGGACATTGTTAGGCGGTATGCTTGGTGTTGCGATAGTTCTAATTCGCTTTGCATTTAGAAAAGAAGACTAAATTTCTAATGGCTAGTGTTATTCACTAGCCATTTCTCATTCTACATTTATTGTTATTTGAGTTGCCTCACAAAAAGTCTCTTCCCCCCCTTGGGTTATCCCACATCGCCCCAACATACTGATTAACCCCATGCCAATCGTGGCAACTATCAAATTAAATGGAAATTATCAGGAGATACGACCGATGAATATCCGTCCTCTACACGACCGAGTTATCGTTGAGCGCCAAGAAGTTGAATCTAAATCTGCTGGTGGCATCGTTCTAACTGGTTCTGCCGCTGAAAAATCAACGCGCGGTACTATTCTAGCTGTTGGTAAAGGCCGCATTCTAGAAAATGGTTCAGTACAACCATTGGACGTTAAAGTTGGCGATACCGTTATCTTCTCTGAAGGCTACGGCACTAAAACTGAAAAGATCGATGGCAAAGAAGTTCTGATCATGTCTGAAAACGACATCATGGCGATCGTTGAGTAATCCGACCCATAAAACTGAACTGACTGAATAAAGAATTTTAAAGGAAATTAAGATGGCTGCTAAAGACGTTAAATTTGGTAACGACGCACGTATTAAAATGCTAGAAGGTGTAAACGTTCTGGCTGACGCAGTAAAAGTAACGCTAGGTCCTAAAGGCCGTAACGTTGTTCTAGACAAATCATTTGGCGCACCAACGATCACGAAAGATGGTGTTTCAGTTGCACGTGAAATTGAGCTTGAAGACAAGTTCCAAAACATGGGCGCACAAATGGTTAAAGAAGTGGCTTCGCAAGCGAATGACGCGGCGGGCGACGGAACAACTACAGCTACAGTATTGGCTCAGTCTATTATCGCTGAAGGCCTAAAAGCGGTTGCTGCTGGCATGAACCCAATGGATCTTAAGCGCGGTATCGACAAAGCGGTTATCGCGGCTGTTGAAGAGTTGAAGAACCTTTCTGTTCCTTGTTCAGACACGAAAGCTATCGCGCAAGTAGGTACTATCTCTGCGAACTCTGATTCGACAGTGGGTAACATCATTGCTGAAGCGATGGAAAAAGTAGGTCGTGATGGTGTTATCACGGTTGAAGAAGGTCAGGCTCTGCAAGATGAGCTAGACGTAGTTGAAGGCATGCAGTTCGACCGCGGTTACCTATCTCCTTACTTCATCAATAACCAAGAAGCCGGTTCAGTTGATCTAGAAAGCCCATTTATTCTTCTAATCGACAAGAAAGTTTCGAACATCCGTGAACTTCTTCCGACTCTAGAAGCAGTTGCTAAGGCATCTCGTCCACTTCTTATCATCGCTGAAGATGTCGAAGGCGAAGCGCTAGCAACTCTTGTTGTGAACAACATGCGTGGCATCGTTAAAGTGGCTGCGGTTAAAGCACCTGGTTTCGGCGACCGTCGTAAATCTATGCTGCAAGATATCGCTATCCTAACGGGCGGTACGGTTATCTCTGAAGAGATCGGCCTAGACCTTGAAAAAGTAACGCTAGAAGACCTAGGTCAAGCTAAGCGCATTACGATCACTAAAGAAAACTCAACCATCATTGATGGTGCGGGCGATGAAGTGATGATCAAAGGTCGTGTTTCTCAAATTCGTCAACAAATCGAAGATGCAACGTCTGACTACGATAAAGAAAAACTTCAAGAGCGCGTAGCTAAGCTAGCTGGCGGTGTTGCAGTAATTAAAGTAGGCGCTGCGACTGAAGTTGAGATGAAAGAGAAGAAAGACCGCGTTGAAGATGCACTTCACGCAACTCGTGCGGCTGTTGAAGAAGGTGTGGTTGCTGGTGGTGGTGTTGCACTTATCCGCGCTGCATCTAAAGTTGCTGGCCTTGAAGGCGACAACGAAGAGCAAAACGTAGGTATCCGCGTTGCACTACGTGCAATGGAAGCGCCTATCCGTCAAATCACTAAGAACGCAGGTGATGAAGAATCTGTTGTTGCTAACAACGTTCGTGCTGGCGAAGGTAACTACGGTTACAACGCGGCTACGGGTGAGTACGGTGACATGATTGCTATGGGTATCCTAGATCCAACGAAGGTAACGCGTTCTGCACTTCAGTTCGCAGCATCCGTTGCTGGTCTTATGATCACAACAGAAGCGATGATCACTGATAAGCCACAAGATTCTGGCCCTGCAATGCCTGATATGGGTGGCATGGGCGGTATGGGTGGCATGGGCGGCATGATGTAAACGACCTGACTTAATCCAGTAAAGTCCATTAAGAGCTCGTAAGCCCATTGTTTACGGGCTTTTTTAATATTTATCGTCTAGTAAAGTCCAAGGGTGTATAGCTGGTTCTATGAAAATCGTGAGGGTAATGCGGGGTATCGTATGTTTCCTAACTCTCAAATTTGGTGGTATATTTTGGTAATACCCCTCATTTAATACCCCTCATGGGAGCTGTGAATGCCACTAACAGTAAAGGAAATAGATAGCTTATCGTGTCCTGAAGGTCAGTCTCAGGTAAAGAGATCTGATGGTAATGGATTGTTTTTATTTATAAAAAAGAACGGTTCAAAACTCTGGCGCTTTCGTTTTAGGTACTCATCGAAGTACCAAGAGATGGCGCTAGGAAAGTACCCCTCCGTCCCCCTCAAAGAAGCCCGGAAATTAGCAGCGGAAGCAAGAGCATCGTTAGTGAACGGTATTAATCCCATGGATGAGAGAAGGGAGAGGAAGCGTAGTAAGAGTGTTGACCAAAATAAGCTTTTCTCAGCAGTGGCTATAAAGTGGTGGGAGCAGCAAAAAGATTCTTGGTCAACGGATCATGCCGCGCGGGTTAGGCGTTGGTTAATGGTTGACTCTAAAAGTATCTGTAACCTTCATATTGATGAGATTGATGCTGGGCACATCACGGATCTCATGTTAGCTATTGAGGCTGCTGGTGCGCCTAAGAAAGCTCCTAACATACTTGCTGTCATCAATAGGGTGTTTGGCTATGCATTAGCTCATCGTCTAACACGAAGCAATCCCGCTCAGGGCTTACCGCTTGGTGATATATTAAAACCCCTGCCCAAAGTTCAACATCGAGCAGCAATTATTAATCCTAGTGAACTTGGTCAATTGATTAAGGATATTGATACCACACCAACTGGTAACTATTGCAGCGTTGAGGCGCTCAAGTTGATCCCTAGAGTCTTTTTAAGGCCAACGGAAATAAGAAACTTGAAGTGGGAGTATATTGATTTTGAGGCGTGCTTGATTAGGATTCCAGCGGAAGAGATGAAGCGCAGTCGAGATCACTTGGTGCCGATGTCAAAACAAGTTGTCCAACAATTACAAGATGTAAAGTTGTACACTGGTTACTCTGAGCTTGTATTTCCAAATCAAAGAGATAGCAGTAAGCCTATGAGTAAGAATATCCTGACCAATCGCTTGCGGGACTTGGGCTATGCCGCAGATGTAATGTCAGCACATGGCTTTAGGAGTAGTGCCTCCACAATCTTACATGAAAAAGGTTGGAATTCAGAGGTTATCGAGGTTCAACTAGCTCACTTGACAGGCTCCGCAACTTCAAGAGCTTACAATCGTTCACTTTACTTAGCCGAAAGAACAAAGCTAATGCAAGAGTGGGCAGATTACTTAGACGAGTTATCAAGAAATTGTTAGCTGTCATTGCCCAGCTTAGAGTTGCTTCTTTGTTGGGCTGAGCTTGAGATAGAAAACTGTAAGGTTAAGAGCACCCCAAGTCCGTTTGAAGGTTGGATTGTTAGTATTTCTAAGACTTGGCGTATCACCAACCTTTCATTTGAATACCTTTCTTCCCCGATCTGAACATACTCAATCGGTAAATTTTTTCTCGTATTCTTTAGTGATCAACTGCTCTAAGAATCTATTTTTCGGTATCTTTGCCTTACGAGCTAGGGCTGTGAGAAAACCATCGATTTCTGTACCCATAACAAAGTTATATGCTTTCTGAGCTTCATTTTGCATTTTCGCGCGATGTTTCTGTTGATACCAAGCTTTCTTCAGCTTACCAATGAAGTATTTTTTTGCACGAGGATCTTCAAAGCACCAGTAGAAGTCGATGATAGCGATACAGCGATGATAGGGTTCGTCACTCGAATTTAATTCTGGTATCCATTGAGTTGGTAGCTCTGAGTCTTTTATGTAACGGATAAACCAGTCAGTTATTTCTTTGTCTTCTTTGTTTATCCACGACAAATTATCGGGCAGAACCGTACTTTCCCAAAGCCTTTTAAGCTCTTCAATGAACGTAACTTTTTTGTGATTACTGGCATTCCAATAGTCAAAAAAACAAATGACGTTCTCATTGATCTGCTCCAGTCAGACTGGACACTTAGCTAAGCGACATTTCGCTTTTCAAAGTTCATTGGGCTTAGGTACCCAAGAGCACTGTGCCTTCTCGTTCGATTATAATCAACTTCTATGTACTCGAAGATCGTTTGGCGCATCTGCTCTCTCGTCATAATTGGCTCATATTGAATTGCTTCAACTTTCAGTGAATGGAAGAAGCTCTCAACACATGCGTTATCCCAACAGTTCCCTTTTCTACTCATACTTTGTTTTAAATTATAAGTGCTTATGAGGTCTCGATAGTCTTTCGAACAGTACTGACTACCTCGATCGCTATGAGTTATGACATGCTCAGGGAACCCTCGACGGAATAAAGCCATCGACAAAGCATCACAGACCAGTGAGGCCGTCATTCTCGTATCCATAGACCAACCAATAACTTGCCTTGAATAAAGGTCAATAATGACAGCTAAGTACAGCCAGCCTTCGCTTGTGGCAACATAAGTGATGTCTCCTGCCCATTTTTGATTCGGAGCCGTTGCGTTAAAATCTTGAGCGAGCAAGTTCGGAGCAACGGGCATTTTATGCTTACTGTCCGTTGTACACTTAAACTTGCGAGCTGCTTTCGCTACTAAATCCTGACGTTTCATACTGGCGGCAATGGTCTTAACATTATGGTTATCACCGCTCTCTGCCAGTTCTTTCTGAATACGTCTTGAGCCATCTCGCTCTTTGCTAACGTCAAAGGCTTCTTTTACCTTGGTATCAAACTTTTGGCGCTCTGTCTCACGTTGAATCGCCTTGTGGCGGTTCTCAACCCAATAATAAAACCCACTTCGAGAAACTCTGAACACCTTAGCCATACGGGAAATACTGAAACTCAGCAGGTGTTCGAGCATAAATTCATAGCAATTTACTTTAGATTTTTCGCGAAGTAGGTGGCGGCCTTTTTTACGATTTCTAGCTCTTCTGCTTGCTCTGCCAACTGCCTCTTTAGCTTAGCGACTTCAACGGCCAATTCTTGTTCTCGTTGGCTAATACTAGAATTCTTCTTTGTGGCTTTTCGCCAACCGTAGATCTGAGATTCATGTAACGAGAGCTGTCTTGCGGCTGCAGCGACTCCCACTTTCTCTGCCAGCTTCAGGGTTTCTGCTTTAAATTCAGGAGAATGGATAATACGTTTCTTCTTACTTGTCATGGTTCACCTAATTAGTGATTGTACTCACTTAACTCAGTGTCCAAAACTGCTGGTGCGGATCAGTTTTATCGATTCTGCCATTACAGACAGAAGGATAAGATTAGCGTGATATGGAAAAAGGAAATATCTGACACTGGCGCAATCAGCTACCGCTTCACGATGTTTTTAGATGCGACTCCCTACGAGCCGATGGCCAATGAATACCAAATCAGAAAAAAACTGACGAAAGACATTACGCGAACGTGGGCAACGACCACACAGACAAGCCAATACGACATCAGTGAACTTTGCTCCTTTCTTACTCAACCCCTGATTGAACTCAATAAAGACCATGAGGATTTTGACCACCAACACCGCTGCTTGTTCTTCGTACTAAGCAGACAAGCCAAACTCAGCACAAATCATGATATTGACGTTCAAAGCACGATAGGTTCATTTGTCAGTAAATCTAAAAAGAAAGGAAGGCAGCCGAGAAAGCCGAGAGAAAAAAGGTCAAAGAAAAGACAACCATAATCCGCGAGGCCACCAGCACAAGTATGATTGATGTTACGGGCTGGAAGGTAAACCAATAACGGGATGTCCTATATCTACAGGCTGATATTAGGTTAGGGAAATTTTTACACTTCAACTCTATCTCATGAGTGATAACCATAGAGGAAGAATTTCATGAGATTAGTTCGTTTAAAAGAAGTGATAGAAAGAGTGCAGTTAAGTAAGTCGACCATCTACAAAATGATGGCTAACGGGGAGTTCCCACGCAATGTCTCGCTTGGAGAGCGAGCCTCAGCATGGGTTGAGCATGAGTTGGATGAATGGATTGAGAGCAGATAGTAGCAATGACATGAGCCAGCAGCGAATGCTGCTGGCTTTATGCCTTTTTAGAGAAGGGGTTTGAGTCGGAGGCGTCTTGTTTCATTGGGCTAGAATAAAGTTATCTAAGTTGCTTCGGGATAAGAGCCCTTTAGTGCGACTACTCAAAAAAGTTTCTGCCCCAAAAATTGGTTTCGCCAAAAAGTCTACATTCAAATGCGAGTGGATTTTGACCAAATAGAACTAATCTGACACCCAAAGCTCACAAAGAACAAAAAAATGGGGGGCAGAGTGCAGTTCTTAGCTCAAATGAATTTGCTAATTTTTGCCCAGTCAATCGCTTTGAAAGCGTCACAAACTTACAAGGCGTTATGGAAGTAATATCGCCTTGATCAAGTGTCTAAAAACTTCGCTAAGAGCGTTTGAGGGCTGTTTCTGATAGCAAACTCGCGCATTTACCATAATAGGAATAATGACTACAGGACATGTAGGCGCAAAGTTGTAATGTCACTTTTTAGCAAAGTTAAAATGTCTCTTTTTTAGGTTCAACCGCTAACTTCATTCTTATGTGAACTTATCTAAGGAACATTGGGATGTTGGTAACTATGAGTGACAAAGACCTTTCACGATACAAAGTGATCAATGACGTTTGTGAGCGTCGCTTACGACGTTCGGATGCTGCCCAGCTCTTAAACTTGAGTGAACGCCAAGTGTAGCGTTTAATGAACCGCTTACGAGAATCCGGTGCGGCCAGTTTGGCACATGGAGCTCGCGGCAAGCCCAGTAATAATCGGATATCGAGTGATTATCGTCAGACTATCTTAACGCTTGTTCGTAAACACTATTCGGATTTTGCCCCAACGTTAGCAAGAGAAAAACTTATTGAGATCCATAACTTACCCATTTCTAATGAGACCTTACGTCAATGGATGATTGCTGATGGTCTCTGGGTGCCACATGCTCAGCGTCAACCTCGAGTGTACCAACCTCGTCATCGCAGAGACTGCCTAGGAGAACTGGTTCAGATTGATGGTTCTCACCATGATTGGTTCGAAGGCCGAAGTCCAAAATGCTGTCTGCTGGTTTTCATCGACGATGCAACTGGACGATTAATGAACCTGCGGTTTAGTGAAACGGAATCAGCCATTGACTATATGGTAACAACTCGAGAGTACTTAGAGACACACGGCAAGCCGCTTGCATTCTACAGTGACCGGCACGCAGTGTTTCATAACAGTAACAAGAATGCGGTTGAAGCTAAAAATCCTACGCAATATGGACGCATACTAAAAGAGCTTGGCATCGAATTAATCTGTGCGAACAGCTCACAAGCGAAAGGCCGAGTAGAACGAGCGAACCTAACACTTCAAGACCGCCTCATTAAAGAGATGCGACTACAAGGCATTAATACCATCAAAGAGGCCAATGCCTGGCTTCCCTACTTCATTACGGACTTCAATCAACGCTTTGCTAAACCCGCCAATTACCCAAAAGACATGCACCGTCCTATTAGAGAAACATCCGCAGATTTGGACGATATTTTTGCATGGCAGGTCGTTCGAAAACTATCAAAGTCGTTAACCTTTCAGTACGACCAGATTGTTTATTTGGTTGAAAATATTGAAGAAAACTCCCGCTTGGTTCATGAAAACGTATTGATTTTAGAGTACCCAAACGGCGACATTAGTGTGAGATACGGACATCGAGCATTGAGATATAAAGTGTTTGATAAACTGACCAAACTTGACCAAGGTCGAGTGGTTGAAAACAAAAGACTGGGACAAGTGTTACGTTTTGCTCAGGATAAACAAGATGAGTTTGAGGTTTCACAAAAACGTAAACGGAACAATAAAACGGCAAGCAGAACGGCTCAAAGACAGGCAATGAATGAGCAGCTACGCGCATTAAATCCAGTTTTAGAGAAGCCCGAACAATTCAAAGCAAGTCATACCAAGTAACCCACTACCCTTGATTCTTTTCTCCCAAAGGTGACATTTCTATTTGGGAGAAAAGAGGACATTTTAAAATGGGATTGACAGGACAGGACAGAACAGACTTTTGATGCAGATAGTGACATTTTTGGTCTGAGACCAAGATTAGCGTCAAATTTGATCTTGGCTTTTTGGTTTGAGATAATTGGATTTCAAAATTAAGGCATATCTCCATGAAAATATTAATTTTTTTGTTATTTGTAACTCTATCATCATTAGCTCATGCGGATTGGAAAGTTAATAACTGGGAAGGCTCTGGTAATGTAAAAAATGCTGAGTCTTACTCTCTATATAAAAATATCAAAGTTGTTATGGAGTGTAATGCTGGTTCTGCGAAAGCTACTCAGTTAACGATTGAGCCATATTTAGCTTATGAACCAGGTAGGTATGAAACCAAAGTTACGTCTTATCATGTAAATGATTTTTTTGGTAATAAACTGGCGAAACCAAAATTTTCATATTTTGATGTGGTATCAGGAAGTGAGAGGTATCGTCATATATACGTTTTTACCAACTCTGATCTCAACAAGTTAAATGGTGAAGATGCTATGGGGTTTGAGGTGAAAACTTATATTGGTAAATCATCTGATTATCTAAATGTATGGTATTCATTAGATGGTTTTAAGCGTGCATATCAAACATTGAATTGTGATGGTTCTCATTGATAATAAACTTTATATGAGGGTATATGAGCGAATATGAAAGATTAGAAAATGAAAAAAGAAATGGCTGGAGTAAATACAACAACTCAAATCACTCATCTGAAGAAAGATATGAAGGGGCAATGATTGTTATTAGTTGCCACTTTCAACGTTCTGTTAACGCCAATCCAGAAAGGCACATAAGATTTAATGAATATGTGAGCAGTTGGTTGTCGGCTAATCAGAGTCACTTTCAAGAAGTAAGATCAAAGCTATTGAGAGAGTACCCACCATTAAGTCATTCACATTTAGAGTGTGGAACGTCATATTTTACATAACGGCACTTAATACGCACCTAAACCAATACTTTTGCTAGTGCGATGCTACTCATCGCACTAGCTCTTCACAAGTAGATTTGACATACCCCTAGTTATTGATGGTTTTCTAATTTAGCAAAAGTACTGGCAAGGTTTTGTCCAAAAACAAGTTAACTCGTTGTCTGTGGCGCATTCAAACGCAGACTTTCTCGCCTAGAAATTGTAATCCATATAACTTAAATTTTGCTCCGTTTGGGTGTGTAATAGCGACCAGATAGTTCGAGCATTCTTTGCTGCAAGAGCGACAATAACTCGGTTCATTCCTCGTCGTTCCAACACACCTCGACACCACTGACTGAGCCTGTCTTGTTTATCAACTAGATTAGCAATGACCGTTCTAGCACTATAGCCGAGTAAGGTGTGTAGATACTAGTCTTCGTGTCTGGTAACCCTGCCCAATCTGGGTTTGCCGCCGGTTGAATACTGCGTCGAAACTAACCCTAGCCAAGCGGAAAAATCTCTGTTTTTCACAAACTGAGAGCCGTTGCCAATAGAGGCCAGAATAGCCGTTGCTGTTTGTGGGCTAATTCCTCTGAGCTTCATGATCTGTAGAACATTATCACTGACCTTTGAAAAGGCATCGAAGACTTGCTCGGTATCCGCAATACGTTAGTTAAGTTGTTCAAGGTGATAGTACGCGTCAGCAATAACAGTTCGATCTAAGTGTGGAAGTTCGTTTTCAGCATCTTCCAGCGTGAGGGGAACTGGTTTCATTAAAGAAAATCGTCCGCCCGTAATAATGAGACCGAATTTAGACAGTAACGCTCGAATACTGTTCATTAGAGTAGTACGTTCACGTACCCAATACTTACGCACGATGAACAGAGTCAGGAGATTTGGTAGGAACAAAGCGGGTTACGTAACCTTTGAGCCCCATGTTGGCAAGCCTACCTACGTTTGCTCTGATGAAGATGTAATGTCGATTGCTAATATTGAATGTGACTGGGATTGATCTACCTCTACGTGTTTATTGAATTAGTTGGTTTGGTGGCAGATGAAAAATAGAGCCTTCCTTTATTAATTAAAAGATGAACTATTCACAGTAAAGCGAACGTTATTACTTCGGGTTTATTCACTGATAATAGCGACATGATCCCCTGCTGTGTGAGTGAACCATGAATCCATTAGATTACACCTTCTATACTTTAAATGCGAAACAGTACTTACCAGAACAACCTCAAACGATGACAGTGATACAAACTCAAAGCCGTCCGCGTTTATCTGGTATAGTTTTCTTGGTGGGCTTCTTAGTTGGTCAGCTAGTCCACCTATATTAAACTCGGACTCTGAGATGACAAAAAGAACAATTTTACGTTATTTCGTCAAGTGTCAGAGTGAGCCGTCGTATCTAATGAACATATTTTTGAGGTTGACATGGTAGGTTCTCAGTCGTTGTCTACGAGTCATCTACAACGCTTAAAGCAACTCGAGAAACATTTTTTTCGCAATGAAACTTATGATGTCGATATCGTCACCCTTGCCGAAATTCTGGTCTGTTCAGAAAGGTACGTGAGTAAGCTAATGGCTGCCTTTGAGAGTTTTGGGCTTATCCATTGGGCTGCGGGCCAGGGACGTGGCCATCGTTCTAAACTGACACTACTCAAAAGTTTTGAGGCCTCACTGCTGACTCAGTTAGAGCAAATGGCTCGGTCTGGCAGAATGAATCAGGCATTTCGGCTAGCCACTCAATTTGGCGAAGTCCACCTGTTTCAAGATCACATACCTCTCTGGTTAGGGGACGCACAACAGGAACTGAAAAAGCAGAACACTTTAATGTATTTAGTGCCATATATGCTGCCTGAATGGCATCCACATTTGGCACAGTCCGCTCGTTCTATTTTATTGATCGAAAGCGTGTTCGATACCTTAGTGCGCTATGACCCCATTCAAAATGATATTGTGCCTCACATCGCACACCAATTTCATTTCAGCGACAAACAAATCCGTCTCCGCATCCGCAATGATATAATGATGCACAATGGAGAAGTGCTGACACCGGAACTTGTCAAAAAAAATATAGAAATGCGCCTTAGGACGCCGCATCCATATCAAATTCTATTTCGTCATGTAGAGGGTATTGACATAGATAAGCAGTGGGTCATTTTCTCTATGCGTCAATTTGACCCCGTTTTCCTGCATTTGTTAGCCGACTCACACAGTGCAATTTTTGATTATCAGGCTTCAAAACCTATCGGGTGTGGAGCATATCGGGTCGAAAGTCTGGAAAAACAATATTGGAGTTTGGTTCGCAACAACCACTATTTTGGCTTTGGTGGCCATATTGAACGAGTAGAGTTTTGGTGTAGCGATGCCCAACCTCAAACGCCTATGCACGTGGCAGAACTGCTCTATTGCGAATCTCAACCCGCTCAGCCACAAAAAGTCGATCGCAGTGGGTGTACTGTTTTGCAGTTTCATCATCATGCAAACGCCTTGTCCGCTCAAGAAAGAGCTTGGCTTGTTCATCATAGTCGACGCTTTACACTTGATAGCCAGAAAAGAGCAGCGAACAGCGTGATGGATTGCCATCAAGATAAGGGATTTCACTTGTTCAATCACGACATGAAACTGCCAGCTCGTCCGGTGATAATTGAAGTGATAGACAGTCATATGAGGGAGTTGCAACCTTTGCTTGATGCGTTGTCTCAAAAAGGGGTTATTTGGAAGGTATGTCTTCAAGGACAGTCTCAAGATGTGGCTGTTGATGTCTCCTACGACTGTTACGTATTTGGCGACGACCTGACGTTCCAGTATTACGAATGGCTACTTTGCGGCAATGTGTTTAGCCTATGTTTGTCTGAACGTGGAAAACAAAGCCTATTAACCTTTATTGATATGCTCATGCAGGAAAGTAACGACAGTGAGGAGCTTCTGCACAAGCTGTATCGAGCGGAGGATTGGCTTATCCAGAACTATTATTATTGTCCTCTGTGGCGCAATCATTTTACCGTCACTCGCGCAGACAATTTGTATGGTACCGAAACCAACAATATGGGTGTCATGTCGCTGGTCAATATGTGGTTGGAGTAATCGCTGGTATGGTAGTGTATCTGTAGCGATATGATTTGCAGTGTTTAACGGATAATTAAGGAAAAAAAATGGACTTTCACCTTTGGCTCGGCTTTGTCGCGGCATCGCTCATTCTTACCGCGACACCAGGGCCTAGCATATTTTTAGGTATTGCACATGCTCTCAGTTATGGGCACAAACGCGTGCTATATACCGCCCTTGGGGACATCTCAGCTAACTTTATTCAAATGGTGTTAGTCGCCTTGGGTTTAGGTGTCATCCTTGCCAATTCGGTAGTGGCATTTACTGTCATCAAAGTTTTTGGTGTGATCACGTTGGTTTACATGGGACTAAAAATGCTCCTCGCTAAACCAGCACAAGTTGAGCACTTAAACCTCAACAACTCAGATTTACAGGCCTCAAACAAAAAGTTGTTTTACTCTGGCTTTTTAGTCGCGGCTGGCAATCCCAAAGCCATCCTATTCTTTTCGGCTTTTTTTCCGCAATTCATCAACCCCGACTTACCCGTATTCCCTCAACTATTAGTGATGTGCCCAACCATGGCGTTGCTTGATTTCAGTTTAGTGATGTTTTATGCGTTTTCGGCCAGACGGATTGTTGATGCGAGCCGACTATCTCTTACCGCTGTGACAAGAGGAAGTGGTGCTTTACTGCTGGGAGCCGCAGGTATTCTAGCAGTTAAAGAACCCACTTAATCTCGACTGAGAACCGCGACCAAGATTGAACATACTGTGCCCAGCACAACCATTACACCTATTTAGCAACTCTCGGAGTAAGACACCTATGATCACTTTTTACGAACTGTGTGGGGGCGATGGCTTAAAATTCAGTCCTTATTGTTGGCGAACGAAAATGTGCTTGATACACAAAAATATAGCGTTTGATACCACTGAGCTTTCTTTTGTCGACATTCAGGCTCAGTTTAAGGCGCAGTTTTCTACACTCCCCGCCATCAAAGATGGTGAAACGGTGCTCTCTGATTCGTTTAACATCGCTGATTATCTTGAGGCCCACTACCCTGAATCACCTTCATTATTTGGCGGTGAAAAAGGGCGTTTAATGGCACTTTTTTTCCATGAGTGGGCAGCATCATTACATTCGGACATCGCCAAAATTGCCATCTTCGACATTTACTGCAAGCTTAAAGATCGCGATAAAGATTACTTTCGTTCCTCTAGAGAGAAACACTTTCAGGACAGCTTAGAAAATGTACAAAGCAACAGCCAAGAGTTAGCAAAGGCCGACTTACTCAAAAAAATGAGAGTACTGGAATCTTATTTAGCTAAGACACGGTACTTATCGGGCGATGCGCCCATGTATTCAGACTATATCGTCTATGGGACGTTGAAGTGGCTGCTGTCTACGAGTAACGCTTTCACAGGGGAAATGCTGACTAGCCATGTTTTGAATTGGTATGACAGCCTAGATAGGATTGGCACTGGAATTTAAACATGCTTTAAGACAACGATGGAAATGTGAACGCAACGCATAGTTTGCGTTTAAATTTATCGGATGTTACATATTGATTTGTTATAGTTTATTTCCGTATGTTGCTGTCAATATGCAATGTACAGAATAAACTTTCATGTCAAAAAAGTGCCACAGGATATCGTATTATGATAACTAAAGTTGTTCCTCTGATGTTGTTAGTTTCGTGTTCAAGCTTTGCATCAAGTGAGATTGTTGATAATTTTTCTCACATAGGATTTGGTTATAAAGGAGCTAGTTTTAAGTCGGGAGCGTTAAAACCTTACCTTAACGATAAGTATGACAATACAGAGAATAAGACGATGGGAGGGTTATACTTAGATGTCAGTGCTCAAGTTTTTGACTACGTATTCGTTGAAGGAAAAGCAGACTTTCTCACTCGATTTAGTTCGGAGGTAGATAGTTGGCAAGCTGGCGGAGGACTCATTGGGCGTTTGGGAGGGGCAATGGCCAGCTCTTTATCCTGTGGAGCAGTAAACTATCGTGCTGATAGTGATTACAGTTCACCATATTCCGAGCGTGGAACATACTGTCAAGCGATGGTTAGAAAACAAATAGCTAATCATTGGTTGATGGGAGTTTCCTATCAGCATGATTTCTTAGATCTAGCAAGAGATGAGTTTAAGTGGAATAACGTCTTTCAATTCGGCTCAGTGTTTGGCTTAGTTGCAAATTTAGAATATGCAGAGCGTGATGAGGCGGAAGTGAGCTATGAGCTTGGGTTGCAGTTCTCATTTTAACTGGCGAGGGTATATATTTTTAGAAGGTTCATTTTATTATCAATATATTATTTTGTTTTTCATAAGAGGCTAGACTTAGCCACCACTTGAAAGTCATCTCTGTATAAAATGGTGCCGACGTCTGAATAATGTAATGTCGCCACCTTTGTATCATATTCTTCTAATATATATTTTAGCTCATACATGAGTGATATATGTTTGACGCTTGAGTCTAAAAACCAAGAGATAGCATTGTCTGGCCATGACTTTGAGTGGAACGGTGGACATGGTAGTGATTCATTAAGTTGAGTGAAGATTTCTTTAATATGCACCTGATGGTACTCGTAAAGGATCAATCCGTCGACAAGCATCATTTGTGCTTGGGTAATGATACCATGAGTATGCTGGAGTCGCTTTTCCTCCTCCATACTGGCAATAAATCTTATAAACATTGGATTCCTTTATTACTATTTATTCATCTAGTTTAAGATTTTATCATTGATAATTTATCGTTGGACGATTTGAGAGTTAGCACAGAGTGTAAATAAATTTCATTCTATTAGTCAATTATAGAGGAGATGCACATGGAAACCATTATCCACGAAGCCATAAATCTTAGAGAGGCCGGAAATTATCATGCGTCTCGGCTTTTGCTGCGTACGCTATTGGATGACAGTCAATATGCAGCCAAAGCAAATTTATACATGGCTTGGTCTTATGATAATGAAGGCAAAGAGAAGCAAGCGCTTATACATTATCATCTTGCATTGGAAGGGGATCTTTCCATAACTAAACGTTTTGATGCTCTGTTTGGGTTGGCGAGTACTTATCGCAGTTTGGGTAAATACACTGAAGCGTTAGAGTATTTTGAGCGAACCATGGCTGAATACCCTGATTCACTGGAAGTACAGCCGTTCTATGCCATGTGTTTGTACAACTTAGAACGACACAAAGAAGCAACGGCGTTACTAATTAAGTTATTGTTATCAACCACTGAGAGTAAGAAAATCAAAAGTTACCAGCGAGCCATTCTGCTTTATGCAAAAGACCTTGATAAAACGTGGTAAATGTTGCGTTCCTACGTATATTTGTTCGTCTAACCGGGGAATAGAAACAATAGAGTAAACCAACTTATGAACTCTAAGGTTATGGAGCTCGATAAGTGATTAGCAGTTGGTAGCAGACAAGGATCGATGATGAGAATAGAGAGACGATGTGCTGATATGATAAGTGAGTTTAGTCATGACCCTTCGTAAGGTGACTCACTTTGTTACAGGAGGCGCAGCTGCTGGCATTTTGAATTATCTTCTTGCGCCAGATGAAAAGAAGCGGGTAGTAGAGCTGAGTGACCCGTTGACTTACGGTCCGTTAAATAATTATGGTACGCAGCAGGGAGATGCTCTACGTAGTAATTGGTTTAGGGGGGTATGTGATCTTATTAATGATCCAGACTTATGGCCATGGTTAGCCGGCCATATAGGACTGCCCATATTGCAGAGCTATCAGAACCTCGAATGCGATGGCGATTATGTTGTTTGGGTTGGCCAGTCAGTGGATGAGCAATTAATGTTGCGAGCGCTGTGCTCTGTGCTACCGGAACAACGTTTATTTTTAGCCGATGTAACGACAGGTAAGTTGAGCAAAGACACCATGCCAATCGTTGGTGCCTGTTCAGCCGAAGAACTTACTACCGTCATTCCAGTACCTCTTGATATCTTTCAGCAGGTTAAATTAGCCAAAGAATGGGATAGTCTTCTTGTGAGTAGGGATATGGTTCGAACTTGGAACGGTTCCGCAATTGTATCCCATGATGAGACGTTTTTTGATGCTGCTCTTCTTGCTGCGATTGGCCCACGAGTTTGTGTTGCAGCAGTAGTCATTGGTCGTGTGCTTGGTGATTATGTAGGGCAAGTTGGTGATACTTTTCTCTGTTACAGATTGCGTGTGTTGATCTTGAGAAAAATAGTGCGCTCGGTAGGTGAAGGACCTTTCTTTAGGCGTCAGTTGAGTCGAGCGTTATGATATGGGAAGTTCAAACATTTAGTGAAAATATAGGGTGAGAAAAATACAACGGAAACGTAACTGAGAGTAAAAGCTCACACTTTGCCTATCGAACACTCATTCCTAGTGTGCGTGCTATAACTAAGTAAAAATTTAAATTCTCATTCTCATCACCGTAGCCTCGGATATTAACGAAGGGAATGTTTTTATTTTCGAGCTATGGAAACAGCCGCGAGTATAAACCATTACAGCATAGTTCTGATTGCGTACCAAAAATTACCAATTGCAGTGTTCATACAGGGATTCGACACATTCTATTGATCTGAATTGAGCTTCATCAATATCAGCTTGGCTTAAGTCATCAAATATTATTCCTTTCATATTTTGAATATCTTTTCCGTTGTATTGACTGATGTTTAACCACATATAGCTTGTAACATCATTTTTAGGCACAATTTTCCCCAGGTAGTAAATAACAGCAAGCTTATACTGTGCGTCTTGCTGTCCATTCTTTGAGGCTAAGTTAAACCAATGTAGAGAGTATTTGTCATTTTGTAGGACACCTTCACCTAGCTCATACATTTGACCAATGTAAAACTGTGCATCTTTATTGCCTTTCTCTGCTGATTGTAAGAACCAATGTGCTGATTTTTTTAGATCTTTGCTAATGCCATCGCCACGGTAGTACATTAAACCCAAATAAAACTGCGCTTTATTTTCGTCATTTTCTGCTGCTAACTTAAAATACGTAAATGCATCCTTGAGTCTTTCGGTGATACGTCTATCTGCTTGTGAGGGGGTAGAGTCACCAGAAGGGTGGTTGTGAGCCATAATCACCGCAGCTGCATTGACCTCTAATACCGCTTTTACTACTTCTCTTGGGTAGACGCTGGCGGCATCTACAGTGCCATGAAAGAGCTCTTTAAACTCAATCAGTCGGTTTTGGTTATCCAGTAGCAGTAAAGCAAATACTTCACGTTCATAGCTGCCGAGTTTGCAGCGTACATACTCTTTGGTCGCATCTGGGCTAATTAAGGCATCACCACGTACATAGCGTGTCGCGAGTATCTCAGCGGCATGCTCTAGGATTTCATTCTCCTGATAGCGCTGTTGTTTTTTGTAATCAGAATTAGGGGTAGTCATTACGGGCTCCTGTCGGATTCAATGATGGGTATTCACATTGATGACATATGCCTGAATGTTTTTGGATTGTGGGGGGGAGGTGAGTATGTAGGTCTAACTTTCCCATGTCGCTAGTGAAGCTAAGCTAATAGATTGCATACAGAGGGTTGATCGTCTTTGTATATCACAGACGAACGCTTTTCTATCTATAACGATAAATTACGCATCTTGTTTTATTTGGATTGGATTTGATAACACATTAGTATTAGAGTGGTTAAAAAGTTGCTAGAGAAAGGCTGATCTTTCAATGTGTTGATGTGATTTAGTAAGTGGTTAGATACTGATGGATACGATAGAGAAACATAGTCTTTGGGAGTTGGAGGTTGAGAATTTTGATCGAGTAGTACTTGCGAGTGAGCTCATAGATTTCATGAGTTCTGATACTTCCGATGCAGATGTTTCTCAATCTATTTTGAAGAGCTTTATTGCTAAGAGTCTTGCTGAAAGTGGTGTTTACGCAAAGTGCAGTAATTGTGGGTGTCCTGTACATTTTATTGCTCGTAATGCGACCACAGAAGCGTATTTCCGACACATACCCAGTCGAGCTCCATCTATAGAAAAAATGCAGCGATGTTCTTTCTATTCAAACTCGGAGGCTTTTTTTGGCAAAGGACAAATTTACAAGGGTGAAGGGACGGTGTTTTTCAAGGTAGTTGTCATCATTTGCTTGCTTATTAAGCAGCTTCTCT
>NZ_JBFSTC010000095.1:0-23396 GCF_041466605.1 Vibrio sp. 10N.247.310.17
GGTATGCTAAGAACAAAAATGCCGTTCACTCTTAAGTGAACGGCATTACTCCTTTAAGGGGCATTTTTTATATCTGAAGTTTGTTTATGAGTTTGATTATCGCTTCGTATGGGTAGTTTAGAAAGGTTGGTCTATATGCGTTTTTTAGTCATATTTAAGTGTAAATGTGACTAATTCAACTTGGTTGATAGTCGTCGAATTGTCGACTATTAGTGTCGATATGAGACAAAAAAGCCGTAAGCTATCGATACTTACGGCTACCTAGTTCAGCGATGAAACGAAGAAGGGTTTATTTAAAATTCAGCAGTAAATTACAGCAAGAACATCCTAATCAAATTGTATTTTATTATAAGTAAGTAAATGTAAGTAAAGAATGTAAATGATAACTATTACTATTAACATTGTTATTAGTGTCGTGTACCATTCGTGCACTTTTACTTAAATCTATAAAATATAAGTCGCATTATGAAACTTAAAGCATTATCAGTAGCCGTTACGGTTGCCTTAACCTCATTTACAGCATTTGCTGCCGACGAACCAGAAACCGTAGTCGTTATCGGTTCTGCCCTTGACCAATTGATTCAGACTGAAATCAACTCTGACACACTGGAAAAGAAGCAAGCATCAGACATCAAAGATGTTTTGAATACTATGCCTAGCGTTACGGTTGACGGGAACGCACGTTACTCACGCAAAGTATTTGTACGTGGTATGGAAGACAAATTTGCCGTAGTGACTATTGATGGTGCGCGACAAGAAGGTCAGCTTTTCCACCACTCTGGTGACCAAGCGATTGATCCTGCAATGCTAAAAAGAGCTGAAATTGAATTAGGTGGTAACTCTGCACTGTCAGGTTCTGGTGCTATCAATGGTTCATTTAGCTACGAAACGAAAGACCCAAGCGATCTTCTTAAGCCGGGTGAAAGCGTTGGTGCTCGAGTAAAAACAAGCTATCAAACAGCTTATGAGCGTTTTGCAACCAACGTTGCTGTGTATGCAAAAGTGAACGACAAGCTACAGTTCATGGGTATTGCGAACTATTCAGAAGATGGCGATCTGCACATTCCTGATCAAGAAGCGGTAACCTCTAAGCAGGGTGAGCTTAAGTCGGGTTTGGCTAAAGTTGTTTTCATTCCTAATGATGCCAATGAATTTAAACTGACTTTCAACCGATACAGTGATGGTGGTACGCGTCAGCTTTCTGGCGAAAAGGCGGGTGCTCTGTATGCTGACGATAAACACGACTATCATTCGCTTAATCGCGATACAGTGACGCTACAGCACGAATACGATGCAGGTAGTGATCTAGTTCATCTGAAAAGTAATGTTTACTACAACCGTCAATACATGGATCGTGATGCTCTTGAAGGTACCGCTTGGGGCAAAACACCGGCAGGTAAATGGTTCAAAGATGGAAAAATGTCTTACCCTAAGCGTGAATACAATGTAACAACCATTGGCGGCGACATTCGTAACGTTTCTTGGGTTGGTGAGCATGAGCTTACTTATGGTCTTGAGGGCTACAAGGCCAAGCAATGGATTGATGCTGGTCAAGGTGTATATCTAAGCGGTACTAAGCAAGGTCAAACCGAGAACTACAGCATGGATGGTGGTACGGTGACGGCTTATGGTCTGTATCTGCAAGATATGTACGAGTTCAGCGACTTCCGTTTAACAACGGGCCTTCGTTACGACGTTCATAAACTGGGTGGTGTGTATAAGGGCGAGTTTGACCAACTATCTCCAAAGTTCAAAGGTGAATACCAAACAACGGAAAATCTAAAACTTCGTGTGGGTTACGGTCGTCTGTTTAAAGGCGCGTCACTGCCGGAAACGCTAACGATGAAAGCCCCAAGCAAAGTTAAGCAGTCTGATACGAAGGCGATGACGGGTAATAACTATGAAGCGGGCTTTGATTATGAGCTAACACGTTTGCTTGCGGCTGATTACGCGATTCTAGGTTTCACGGCTTATACCTACGACCTTGATAACCAAATGCACCCAACTAAGAACAACGCAACATTATCTAATAAGTATGATGTTGAAGTTTGGGGTGTAGAGACAGTATTGAGCTATCAGTTAGATGCATTAAGTGTTTACGCTAACCACTCTTACTCTGATGGTGAGCAAAAGAGCCTGAAAAACGGCAAGACAAGTCACATGAATAAAACCGGTATTCATAACTTTAAGGCCGGTTTTAACTACAGCCTAAACAATGAATTTGTGTTTGGTTGGGATTCACGCTTTGTTCCGGGGAACGATTACGAGAACGAAAAAGGCAAAGAGATCAAACGCTCAGGCTTCGCAACGCACAACATTTGGGCGGCTTACACACCTACGTTTGCTAAAGACCTAGAGATGAACCTTGGTATCGATAACCTGCTTGATAAGAAGTACGCTGAGCATACTGGTTTTGGTATCTCTTGGGGTTCAGAAAAGTACACCAGCTATGAAGCGGGTCGTAACTTTAAAGCTTCTATCGCTTATAGCTTCTAATCTGCTCTTAGCTGAAAGTTATTCTAGAAATAGAGAGTTATCAGTATAAGTACAATGTTTCGTCTTAAAATGAAACAACAAAAAAGCCTTAGTTCAGACTAAGGCTTTCTGCTTTCTAATGATTTATTTTCTATTTGTTGATTTATAAGCGGATTTATTTCTAACGGTTAGCTTTAATGACTGAATTTGTGACGTCAGATTAAGACACAGCTTCGTAGCGAATATCTTGCAGATTAAAACCTAAATCGATGTCTGTTTTGAGTGCAGAAACGAGCTTACATACGCGAGCCGACTCGATATGCTCATCGAATTTCTTACGATACTTTTTCGGTAAGTCTTCAGCTAGGAATGCTGTTTCGATATCAGGGTATGTCGTTAATATCTCTTTGGCTGCTTTTGGCCCTATACCTGGAATTCCGGGGACTTGGCTTGAGCTGACGCCCGTTAATCCCCAGTAATCTGCCAGTTGCTCTGGCTTTACGCCAAATTCCGCTTCGATAAAGGGCTTATCTAACCAACGGTGTTGGAAATAATCACGGATCTGAAGCGTTGGTGACAACAGTTGGCAGTAGCCCTTATCCGTGGAAATGATAGTGACGGTTTCTCCGTGGTCAGCGACTTTCTTTGCCAATGTTGCGACGAGATCATCCGCTTCATCGCCATCAGACAGCAGTGAATCAATCCCTAATTCCCACCAAGCTTGTTGAATCGCATCGAGACCTTTCATTAATGGTTCTGGCATCGGCTTACGGTTTTGCTTATAAGCGGGAAGGACTTCCGCGCGCCAACCTCGATCTTGTAAATGATGATCAAATACTGCAATGATATGAGTGGGCTTTGATTCGTTTAGGATGCGATTAAGAGTACGAGCAGTCGTGGTGATGGTTCTTGCAATATCGGTTGGGTCCGGCTGAACAGAGTGCACGCGTCGGATGAGGTTCAAGGCATCGATAATAACAAGATGGATAGACATAAGTTTCCACTAAATAGGCAATAAATAAGGGGCTGCTAGCCCCTTATAGTAACGTATCACTTGGTGAGTTGAAACTTTGGTGACGTAAACGTCATGACTTGTTTAACTTTATACTTGTGGCTTGTTATCAGTTACTTGCCGTTATTCTCTGCTAGGCATAATTTTATAGCAAGGAACATAGTCAGTGCCGCCCGGCAGTTTCATTCGATGCTGTTCAACAAAGTCATTCAGCAGCTGGTCCATTTTTGTCATCAGCTCTTTGTCGCCATCAATCAGGAAGGGGCCATGTTTCTCTATCTCCAAAATACCTTCAGCTTTGACGTTACCTGCCACAATTCCAGAGAAGGCTTTACGTAGATTCGCCGCAAGGCTTTCTGTTTTCTGATCCATATGCAGATCAAGCGCCGCCATAGATTCATGTGTAGGGTCGAATGGCAGTTGGAACTCAGGTTCAATATGCAGTGACCAGTTGTAGCTGTAGGCATCGCCAGTCTCTTTACGGTGAGAGCGTACATCTGGCATTGCCTGTTTCATGATTTTCGCAGCGCGTGCTGGGTCATCAATCACGATCTCATAGTGTTTTTGCGCATCAGGCCCTAAGGTTTCGCCGATGAACTTGTCGATAGAACGGAAGTAAGCTTCACTCTCTTTTGAACCTGTTAAAACAATCGGCATTGGTTGGTCGACGTTATTTGGGTGCATCATGATCCCTAAGATATACAGCAGCTCCTCAGCCGTACCTGGACCACCGGGGAAAATAATGATGCCATGCGCCATACGAACGAATGCCTCAAGACGCTTCTCGATATCTGGCATGATCACCAGTTCGTTCACTATCGGGTTTGGTGGCTCAGCCGCAATGATTGATGGTTCAGTTAGCCCTAAGTAACGGTGGTCTGTATAGCGCTGTTTCGCGTGACCAATTGCAGCTCCTTTCATTGGCCCTTCCATTGCCCCCGGTCCACAACCGGTACAGATGTTTAGTTCACGTAGGCCAAGTTCATTACCCACTTCACGAGTGTATTGGTATTCAGTGGCATTAATTGAATGACCACCCCAGCACACGATCAGGTTAGGTTCGATACCTGGCGTAAGTGCACCTGCATTTCTCAAGATACCAAACACAAGGTTGGTAATATGAGTGGCATTAGTCAGGTTGAGTCTTTGGTTGTCTGCAAGATGCATGTTGACGTAGACAATGTCACGCAGCACCGAGAATAGGTGTTCTTGGATACCCTTGATGATTTCACCATCCACAAAGGCATGTTCTGGAGGGTTGCTTAGTTCGAGTTTGATCCCGCGCTCACGACGGACGACCTCAACATCAAACGATTGATATTTATCGAGCAGCTCTTTGGAGTTGTCGGTGTGGCTACCCGAGTTGAGTACCGCTAACGTACAGTTACGATAAAGCTGGTACAGATCACTAGATGCGGTTTTCTTAAGACGCTCAACTTCAAGTTGAGAGAGTAAATCCATGCTACCGGCAGGGCTGATATGAGTGATCATAGTGCCTCCTTGTTGAAAAGAACTAGGGGAGGTTGGAAGTGGCCCTTTAGTTCGAGATGAGAAGCTAACGTTGAAAGTGTTTGGTTAAAGGCGAGAGAATTAACCAGACGAAACGATTACTACAGCGTTGCTCTTTTAAATACAGCATTGCTTGCCAAGAATGCTTGTTAAGCGAATGTTAATCATTAGCTTAGCAAACATTGAGGGATATGGTATGTGATAAGTATTTGAAAAAATAAAATAAATTAAATCTAGGGCTGTCTTAGTCCCAAACAAGTTGGTTGTTACCGCGCTGTTTGGCTTTGTTTAGTGTTTTATTGAGTCGCTCTAATACTTCTTCAGGTGTGTCTGACTCTTTAAACGGAGTACTTGCCGCGCACAAGGTAATTGTGATTTGTTGGTCACGGAATTTAAAAGGTAAGCGGCTGACTTGATTCTGGATGCTTTGAGTCACTTGATGGCAATATTCATCGCTTTGCTCGGGAAGTAGTAAGATGAACTCTTCACCAGAAAAGCGAGCGACAGTATCGGTAGTACCAATTTCTTTGGTGATCGCTCTTGCGATGATCTTGAGTGCTTTGTCACCAGCGGTATAGCCAAAGCTATCGTTAATTGCTTTGAAGTTATCGATATCTAGCAGCACGACTCTTAGTGAGTGTTGTGCGCGAATCCAGCGACGATATTCTAACTCTAAACGATCGGTGAAGGCGGTACGGTTGTAGATCTTAGTCAGAGGGTCAAGCAGCATACGCTGAGCCTGATCTTCTAGACGCTTGCGGTAATCTTGGGTGACTTCATAGAGCGAATCTAATTGGTTTTTTCCGTAGCTCATTCTTTCTATTAGAGCTTGTTCTTTCTGTTCTGCGTGATTCAGTCTTTCTGAAAGAGAGGCAATTTCACTGAGTAGCGGGTTTATCGAAAGTTTTAAGTTATCAATATCCGTTGCTTTATCAACAGAGTTTTGGCTCTTAGTAACAAGTTCATTCAACTCAGAATTAAGACCTTGGCGATGTTCAAAATAGCTTTGGCTCTGGTCGGAGTTTTGATCTGCTGTTTTGATACTAGAAGCGAGCGAGGAATTGAGTTGTTCTATAAATTGTTCAGACTGCTTACGCTCTAGGCTCGTGCCATCAATCACCAGTTTGAGGATCTGAAGTGCTAGCTCAAGTAGGTTTTGTGTTGAAACACCAAGTAGTAGCTTCGCTCGAATATCGGTCAGTAGATCCCCCGATTCACCCTCGAAGTCGAGTTCAGTGATCAGGTGTTGTAATTCGTTTGATAGTTCGGAAAGGAGTTCTTGTTCAGTTGATTGATCTACGTCGGCAAAATGAGTGCGTGAGTTGTTTGCCATAATCTTAATGGCACGCTCATAAATACTGAGAAGCTTCATCGCATGGTCGACTTTTTGACTGCCATGACACTCGGAGAAGCTAAGTAAGTTTCTTAGATCGCGCTTTAGCTGTGCCGGAAGGCCAGTTATACGCTGCAGCGTTTCCCCACTGTGCTTAATACTATCATCCAGATATCCGTTCTGTTTATCCATAGCCAACGTTTTTTGCTTGAGCATCCTTTCTAATACTGCCAACTTGGGGATCATTGAGCTAATGTCTTTTTGCTTTTCGAGCTCTTCCCTAAGGGCAATGAGATTTTCATCTAAATGAGTGTTGCTGCCAACACATGCATCACTTAAAGACGCAACGATACGCTTGAGAACTTTTTGTTCTCGAATAAATTTGAACGAGGTATCTCTTTGCGTCAAGCGGACTTGATCCAACTGATATTTCAGCTGGTGGAGTTGCGCCTGAATGTCTTTTTCAAGAATGCCCATAGATGTATTAATTAGCGCCGCGTAGATCGTTCTCGATCGTATAGATGAAATTCCGTGACCTTGATAATAACAAAACTAAAAATAAGGTCACGACCTACGACGTTTAACCGCTCGCAAATCAGTCATCTTTTAGCATTTTTTTGATATTGTCCTCATTCTGGTGTGAGGATTGTATCTTTATTAACCCTTGATTAATCGCATGTTTACAAGCCTCTCTTATGTTACCCGTTGCAAGGCTTGCTGCGGGGGCATTGTCGATGGCTTTAAGGTAAACCCATTGGCTACTGCGTTCTTTGAGGCTGATTTCACGTGCCAGGTTAGTCGACATTAATAGTACATCGAGCAGCTCTTGGTCGTTAATCGCGGTATAAGCGCGTGGCAAGAACGGGTAGTCAGCGATGCCCATGCGGACGGTTCGATTAATGTTTCGCTCTGGTTCGAAGTGATTAATCCAAGATTGAATCTTTCTGAACATAGCCTCAGGCGATGTATCACGGTCAGCATTTGGTTCGATATAAAGCAAGTTTGCATCCGAGAAGTGGTAGACGCGCGCAGGACCTTCAAGCTTAGATTTAAGGAACTCGCCGAAAGCATCTTCGAGCTCTAAACCTGCTTTATAACCGTTCTGAGTGTACATATTGCGTAGGAACGGTAAATCTATCATCACAAAGCGTAAACGGTCGTTGAGTGGTTCATGAATCAACTCACCAAGTTGCCATTGTTCGAAGTTTTGGCTGGTTTGTTCTAGAGAATTTGATAGCTTCGCGTTCAGCATTCTTAGATTTGGAAGCTTTGAGCGTGAGTGTGTAAATAGGTCGGTACGCAGTGAATCCATTTCCGTGACTAAGGTTTGAATGATGTAGCCTCGGCGTAGCACAAAGAAGAACAAGACAATGCTGAACAAAAATAAGGCGAACGATATTTTCTGGAACTTATGGTGCTCAAGTTTGTATTTCTCTAATTCTTGTTCTTGACCTGCATAGTGGAGCGTTTGCTCGGCAAACTCTTTTTGTTGGCGGAATGCGTCTTCACCAACACGGTTGAGTTTTTGTTGTTCCAAAGAGACAAGGATATTGTATTGTTTGAGATTTGCTAGCGCTTGTTGTGGACGCCCTGCTTGCTCATAACCTAAAGAGAGCAAGTGGTAGGAGTGTTGCGACAGGCGCATGTTTTCTACCTGACGCGAAATCTTGAGCGCACGTGTCGCATGCTTAATTACATCTTCGCTTTCTTGTAGGTGGTATGCCAAACCTGCGGATAAGAGTGCAGCGCGGCCTTCCAATTTAGGAATGTCGGAATACTCCAGCAGTTCAAGAGCTCGTGCTAGGTATTGCTCGGCTAGAGGGTAGTTATAAAGTCGTAAGTAAGTCGCAGATAAACTTAGACGAATGTCAATGACTTGGTAGATGTCTCGGTCTGTACTCTCATGATCAAGGACATTGAAAAAGTGCACGAGGGCAAGGTTATATTTGCCTTGATTGAAGTACACATCCCCCATCTTTTTTAGTACTTGCGCTAATATGGGAGAGCTTTCAAAATTATCGTAAAAGTCAGCAGCTTGAGACAGGTGCTCTAGAGCTTTATCTAATACTTGGCGTTCAAAGAAAAGCTGTGCAAGTAGGCGGTTTACTTTGGCCAAGCGCGAACTCAGGTTACCTTCTACTGATTTCCAGTAGCCGTACAATAACTCAGATAGTGCATGGTTGTACTCTTTATGGGTAAGATAAAACTCGCCGACGGTGATGTGATAATCAATGACGACTTTTTCCGAGTGACGCTGTTCTAGGTAAGTTTTTGCTTCTTGATAGAGTTTTTCTGCTTCCCCTACGTTGTTGTTATAAGAGGAAATGTCGGCTTTCAACATGATTAAGCGATAGGTAATTCCTTCCGTCAGGCGTAAGGTTTTATTAACCGACTCTAAGCTTGTTTCTATTTTTTTTAGCTCTGATTCTGCTTGGGCAGATTTTCTGTCCGTAAGCCAAAGTAACCTAACTTTGAGTATTTCCAGATCCAACTTTAGATACTCAAGTTTATAGGTTTTTGCTAGTTCAGAGGCTTTGTCGATGTGCTGAATCGCAATACGAATGTTGCCCAGATTAAACTCTGCTTTCGCTAAGATCTTATACGCATCGATACTGCTGTTTGGGGTTCTAATTGAAGAATCGGCCTCTTCACGAGAAATAGCTGACGGGCTCTTCTCGCGTTGATCTGAAAGGATACGTAGCGTTAGGTAGCTGTTGGCCATTCGTTTTGCTTGACTCGGTTCTATCTCAACCAAGTTATTGGCTTCATTGAGGAGCGCCGACGAATAGACCGACGCATTAACCGATGTGCTTAAGCTTAAAATGAATAGACTAACAACGTATAACCAACGCATTTCAATGTCCCTTTAAAGATTTTGTAGGTTCAAATAAGTTTGGGCGGTTCACGCCGATTATTGGCGAGCCATACGCTTATTGTGGCTTGGTCTATCTTGCTCAGTTGAACGGTATGGATTGATATCCAGACCGCCACGACGCGTGTAACGTGCAAATACGGTTAGCTTCGATGGTGCACAGTATTTCATGATGTCAGTGAAGATACGCTCAACACATTGTTCGTGGAATTCGTTATGCTCGCGGAAAGAAACTAAATAGCGTAGCAGAGCTTCACGGTCAATTTGCTTTCCGGAATATGCGATCTCTACGCTGCCCCAATCCGGTTGATTGGTAATTAAGCAGTTTGACTTCAATAAGTGACTATGTAGAGTTTCTTCTACTTCTTGCTCGCCAGCAGCCCCTTCAAGCAGTGACGCTTCAAAATCATAGCTCGTGATTTGGATGTCTTGATTGTCGATACAGTCACCTTCCATCGTCACGATAGGTTGGTTGGTGTAATCGGTTACTGAATTTACATTCACAATCACAGATTCGCCTGCACATGCTGACAAATCTTGAGTTAGACGCTCAGTGACTTGATCCCAGTTTTCAAACTGAGTTTGGTTGTAGCTGTTTAGGTACAGCTTGAAAGATTTTGACTCAATCAAATTTTGGCTAGTTGCCGGAATGAACACTTCACCAACAGCCACTTGTGGTAAGCCATTGGTGTTTAGCCACGAAAGCTCGTACATCGTCCAAATATCATGACCGACAAAAGGTAACTCTCCGTTTAGCGCAAGATCATTACGATTGAGGCTACGAGGTACTGGTTGCAATAAACTTGCATCGTATTGGTTAGAGTACTCAGTTTTTTGGCCTAGGGTTAAACCCGCTAGCTCTTTTGCGTCAGAATATTTGCTCATACTTTCGTTTCAAATTCGATTAGAATGGGGTCGATTTTACTGAATCCCCATTACCCTGTCATTAAGTCATCGCTTAATCGGCACGGAAAGGGCTCGGATTCTATTTATTATTTTGTGTTTAGGAGATTTTCATGACTCAACGCGCTCAAGACGCACTACTTTCTTTCAGTCAGCGATACGTTGACGCGTGGCAGCAGCAACACCAAAGCTTACCTCGTAATGAGGAGTTGGTGGACATTGTATCGCCATGCGTAGAAGAAAAGAGTGGTGATGCCGTGTTGTGGAAACACTATCCACGTGAGCAATTCGCAGATTTCACCAATGTTGAAACGGGTATTGAACTGACTCTGCATGAAGACGTTAAGACTTTCTACGGCGCACAATTTAGTGCGGATATGAACGCGACTTTTGATGGTAACGAACTGACTTTGTTACAGATTTGGAGTGATGACGATTTCGAATGCCTACAAGAAAACATCTTAGGTCACCTAGTGACTCAGCGTCGTTTGAAGCTAAAACCAACGGTTTTCATTGCTGCGACTGATGCTGAACTGGATGTTATCTCTATCTGTAACCTAACGGGTAACGTAATCCTAGAGCGCTTAGGCACCAAAAATCGTGATGTACTAGCCGAGACATTGGCAGAGTTTTTAGAAAAGCTACAACCAGCGGTATAAATAGATGTACGTACTAGAACTTCAATTTGAGTGTTTTGATAACACAACGGTAAGCGCTGTCGATAAGGCGGTTAATGGCTTAATGGATGCACTTCGTTATAACGGACAAGTGTTAGGTCGTGAGTTTCCAATCGTGATGGGCGACGGTGAATTCTATGTTCGCGTTGTGTGTCCGGAGCAAGATAGCTTACACCCACGTAATCATTCAGACTTCGTCAAAGTCTGTTTCGAGCGCTTATCTGCGGCGAGTTTATTAGCGCCTAAGATGCGTCTGCTTGGCCGAGATCTTAACTCCGAAGAAGTAGCCGAAGATGAAACGCCGAGCTGGCAAGTGTTGTACACGACGTTCGTGCATACCTGTTCACCGCTGCGCAGTGGCGATAGCTTGTTACCTATCCCACTATATCGCAACCCGCCGACATTTAATGGCGATCATAAAGCCGTACTGAAATGGCAGACCGAATGGCAAGCCTGTGATGAAGTGCAAATGGGTGGTGGTTGCCGTGCTGAACATGCAACGCTAACCGAGATCAGTGATACTAAAAGTGTGCTGTTTAAACGCGGTTGGGGTCTAAGAGGGCGCATTGAATTTCTGACTAAGATTCCAACTTACTACTACTTATATCGTGTCGGTGGGATCAGCCTGAAAGATGAAAAAGAGCGCAAATGTCCGCAATGTGGTGGTGAATGGCTGCTTGATGCACCAATCCACGATATTTTCTATTTCAAGTGTGATGATTGCCGTCTGGTATCCAACATTTCTTGGGATCACCTCAAGTAATCGACTTCGTTTGATTCACTCTGAGAAGCTTTACTTTCTAGCAAACCTTCATCATTAAAAAAGGGGCTGACATTGAGTCAGCCCCTTTCGGTATCTATAAGTGTCTATTTAAGCTGATTACCAACCTTTAACTACGCCACCTTGGAAGATGTCAGAAGCTGCGTTGTACACTTCTTCAGTTTGATATGCTTTAACGAAGTTTTGTACGTTTTCTGCATTTAGGTTGTCTTCACGAGAAACGATTAGGTTCACGTATGGAGAATCTTTGTCTTCAACGAATACGCCGTCTTTTTGTGGAGTCAGGTTGATAGAGCTCGCGTAAGTAGTGTTGATGATAGATAAAGTTACATCATCAAGAGAACGTGGCAGTTGAGCTGCGTCTAGTTCAACAATCGTTAGGTTCTTAGGGTTACCAACGATGTCACGAACGGTAGCTAGAAGACCTGCACCTTCACGAAGTTCAAGTAAACCTTGCTGCTCAAGAAGCAGTAGAGAACGACCTAGGTTTGTTGGATCGTTTGGTACAGCGATACGAGCACCATTTTGGATTTCGTCTACCGATTTAACTTCTTTAGAGTAACCTGCAATAGGGTAAACAAAAGTGTTACCTGCAACCGTTAGCTTGTAACCACGGTCAGCAACTTGCTGATCTAGGTACGGCGTGTGTTGGAATGCATTGATGTCGATAGAACCATCATCTAGCGCTGCGTTAGGTGTTACATAATCCGTAAAAGTGACCAGTTCAACATCCAGGCCGTATTGCTCTTTCGCGACTTTAGCTGCTACTTCAGCAACTTGTGCTTCTGCACCTGCCATTACGCCAACTTTGATCTTAGAAGTATCGACTTCTTTATCACCACAACCTGCTAGTACTAGCGCTGAAGCTACTGCTGCAATAGTAAGTAAACCTTTAAGGTTAAATTTCATAATAATCTCCTTTTAATAAATCTATTTAATTTGGTTCAGACGACTTTGATTTTGGTCTGTAAGTCGTTATCTGTGGTCAACGCGGCGAACTAATGAATCACCGATTGATTGAATAATTTGTACTAGCACAATCAACATGACGACTGTTACTGCCATAATGGTCACATCGTAGCGGTGAAATCCGTAACGAATCGCGACATCACCTAGGCCACCACCACCCACAGTTCCAGCCATTGCCGAGTAACTCACAAGAGTCACTAGCGTAATCGTCACTGAGTTGATGATAGTCGGCAGTGCTTCAGGAAGCAGAACCTTATTGATGATTTGTGTGGGTGTTGCGCCCATTGACTGAGCTGCTTCCACTAGACCTGTTGGTACTTCAAGTAGTGCACTCTCGATAAGTCGAGCTACGAATGGGATAGCACCAATCGTCAGCGGAACAATCGCTGCGGTTGTACCGATGAAGGTACCAATCAGCATCTTAGTGAGAGGGATGATCGCTACCATCAGTACTAAGAAAGGCACAGAACGGCCCACGTTCACAACCGCACCAAGAATTTTGTTTAGCTTGGTGTTCTCTAACAGGCCACCTTTTTTAGTCGTGTGTAGAATAACGCCTAATGGAATACCGACAGCGAAACCAACGATGCCAGCAACAGCAACCATGTAAAGTGTCTCGCCTGTTGCTTCCAATAGAAGGTTGCCGTTAAGGCTGATCCAGTCAGCAATCTCGTTGAAACTAAAGGACATAACCAAGCACCTCTACTTTTACATTGTTGTCGCGTAGGAATTGGATAGCAGCATTATCATCGGCTTCGTTACCGAACAGCTCAGCGACCATCATGCCGAACTTCACGCCGCCGGCGTAATCGAGGTCAGAGCTTAAGATGCTGACATCGATATTGAATTTACGAGCAATTTGCGTCATCAGCGGAGCATCAACCGTTGCACCAGTAAACTCAAGACGTACTAATGGGTAGCTACTGTTAACACGAGTTTCTTGCAAACGCGCTTGATAATCTTCAGGGATAGATAGGTCTAGCGTTGAGCGAATAAACTGATGTGCTAGCTCTGTCTTAGGGTGTGCGAATATGTCGCCAACTGTACCTTTCTCTACTAGATCGCCACCGCCAATGATCGCGACTTCGTGACAAATGCTCTTAACTACGTCCATCTCGTGCGTAATAAGTAGGATCGTGATGTGTAGCTTGCGGTTGATTTCACGTAGCAGCTCAAGAATAGATTGAGTCGTTGCTGGATCCAGAGCACTGGTCGCTTCATCACACAGTAGTACTTTCGGGTCTGAAGCTAGCGCACGAGCAATCGCGACACGCTGCTTTTGACCACCACTTAAGTTCGCAGGGTAGGTATCACGCTTATCCGATAGGCCGACAAGCTCAAGTAGTTCACTCACTTTCGCTTCAATCGCAGCTTTATCTTTACCAGCAAGCTCTAAAGGCAGTGCTACATTGTTAAATACAGTACGAGAAGACAGCAGATTGAAGTGTTGGAATATCATGCCGATGTTACGGCGTGCTTCGCTAAGTTCTGATTTGCTGAGTTTTGTCAGGTCGATACCGTCAACAATCACTTCACCTGATGTTGGAGCTTCCAACATGTTTACACAACGGATAAGGGTACTTTTGCCTGCACCTGAAGAGCCGATGACTCCAAAGATTTGACCTTGAGGTATGTGGAGGTTGATATCAATTAAGGCATTGATTTCTTTAGTGCCTTGATAAAAAACCTTATTGACTTGATTCACTTTAATCATAGAGAAACCCGTGCAGGTAGAACAGAATAATATATTGATGACTCACTCGATTTACAGATGATGCTATGGTGTTCTATGATCTAAGTCAATAGATATTTTTACGTCTAGACGGCTAAACGCGAGTTGCGAAGTTAAACTAGAAACAAATCGTTAACGAACGCAAAACTAAATAGATAGTGATGAAGCAAATAAAGCGTGTAATAATTAATGATTAATAGAGAGTTGATAGAGAACTGAATTTTGTCTAAACCTGCTGTTTTTTTAGATCGTGATGGTGTGATTAACGTTGATCACGGCTACGTACATGATGAACATGACTTTGAATACATCGATGGTGTGTTTGAAGCGGCGAAAGCGTTTAAAGATATGGGTTATTTATTGGTGTTAGTGACCAACCAATCTGGTATTGCTCGCGGCATGTTTAGTGAAGACCGTTTTCTTTCTCTAACGCAGTGGATGGATTGGAACTTTGTTGATAACGGCGTTGAGCTAGATGGTATTTATTACTGCCCGCACCACGCTGAGCACGGTGTTGGTGACTACAAACAAGATTGTGAATGTCGTAAGCCAAAGCCAGGCATGTTCATTTCTGCGCGTGACTTTCTGAAGATTGATATGGCTAACTCGGTCATGATCGGCGATAAAGCTGAAGACATGATGGCTGCAGAAGCGGCGGGTGTTGGCACTAAAGTACTGGTAAGAACCGGTAAGCCAATCACTGAAAAAGGTGAAGCGCTTGCAAGTGTCGTGCTTGACAGTATTAAAGATGTACCAGCATTCTTAAAAGGTTAAGACACTAAGTCTTTTTCACTTAGATATAAGTGTTATTCACTATATAAAGATGAGGAACGCAGTATGAAAGCATTGTTGATAGCATCTCTATGTACGGTAGCGTTATTCGGATGCTCTAAATCAGCAGCTCCTGAGACTGAGAGCGCAGTATCGGACGATCAATTCGTGACTTATCAATGTGAGTCTGACGCTTCATTTAAGGTCGCTTACCTTAGTGATGAAAAAGCGGTATTACGTTTGCCAGAGAATGAATATCGCCTCACTCAAATAGCGGCAGGTTCAGGAACGAAGTACATCCTAGATGATGGAACCTCTGAACTGATCAATAGCGTAACTTTACGTACTAAAGGTGACAATGCACGCCTAGAACTTGGCCGTGTTATCTATAAAAACTGCCGAAAGTAGGTCATAGTTATCTACTAGGATTTACAAACAGTTAAGTGAGGGAGTTCGCCCTCACTTTTTCTTTCTCTTCCCTTTAACGTCAGACTTTTTATGAGCAAAAAACTCACTATTCTCGATATTGCTAAGCTGTCCGGTGTTGGTAAGTCTACCGTATCTCGCGTTCTGACCAATGATCCCAAAGTAAAACCTGAAACCCGTGAAAGGGTGGAAAGAGTAATTCAAGAATCTGGGTACACGCCTTCGAAGTCTGCGCAGTCGATGCGTGGTGGCAGTCAAAAAGTCATCGGTGTCATCATCTCTCGTCTGGACTCTCCTTCTGAAAACAAAGCGGTAAGTACGATGCTGGCCGAGTTGTATCGAGCGGATTATGATGTCGTGATCATGGAAAGCCAGCTAGATAGAGAAAAAGCCAATGAGCACCTTCAGGTTCTCAAGCGTCGCAATGTAGATGGCATCATTGTGTTTGGCTTTACTGACTGTGATATTCCTGCAATCGAAGCTTGGGAACACAAAGCGGTGGTGATTGCTCTGGATACCGAGAACGTGACGTCGATTAACTATGATAACCAACAGGTGATCAATAGTGCGTTAACGCATCTAGCAGAGCAGGAAATCTCTGAGGTTGGTTTCATTGGCGTTGATCCTAGCGACAAATCAACCGGTGAACTGCGTCTTAAGGCCTATCTAGATTGGTGTGAAAGCGCTGGAGTGATTGCCAACTATCGTACTGGTCAACTTCATCATGAAAGTGCTTATCAGCTGGTGGATGAGGTACTGACTCCTACAACTCAAGCGATTGTGTGTGCCAGTGACACATTGGCTCTTGGTGTAATCAAACGTCTGCAAGAACTACAACGTGAAGATGTGGTGGTGACCGGTGTTGGTGGCAATGATCTTCTCTCTTTCTTGTTCCCGCGAGTATTTAGTATTGATCCTGGGTATCAATCTGCGGGTAAGTTGGCCGCTAATTTATTGATCTCTCAGCTTTTAGGTAATGCAGAGATCTCTCATCACACTCAATCACCTATTCTATAATCCACTCAATCAAACGAAATTGAACCGCTTAGATTAAAATTAGAGTGTGATCTCTTTCAATTAATGGGACTGTTCCCATTTTAATTTATCATTCATGTGGGCATTATAATAATCGTGATTGGGAATGTTCCCATAAGTCTAAATCCGAGTGGTTATCGCTGCATGGTTTAGATGAGTAATTGAATGAAACCAGGGTGGGGTAGTATGAGTAAGATAGCGAAGCAAGACGTTGCGCGTCTTATCGAGTTAGTCGGTGGCAAAGAGAATATTGCGAGTGTCAGCCATTGTCTGACTCGACTGCGTTTTGTATTGAATGATACGGAACAAGCGAACAAAGCAGAATTGGAGAAGCTTAAGCTGGTAAAAGGCTGCTTTACTAACGCAGGTCAATTTCAAGTGGTTATTGGCACCGAGGTTGATGAGGTGTACGCCCTTCTTATTGAGCAAGCCGGTAAAGATGCATCATCAAAAGATGAGGCGAAACTAGCGGCTCGCCAGAACATGAACTTCCTTGAGCGTGGTATCTCCCATTTAGCCGAAATTTTCGTACCACTGCTACCTGCCATTATTACGGGTGGTTTGATTCTTGGTTTCCGTAATGTGATTGGCGACATTCGCATGTTCGACGGCAAAACCTTGGTTGAGATAAGCCAATTCTGGGCTACCGTTCATTCTTTCTTGTGGTTGATTGGCGAAGCGATCTTCTTCTTCCTACCAGTTGGTGTGTGTTGGGCAACGGTTAAGAAACTCGGCGGAACCCCTATTTTGGGTATCACGCTCGGTGTGACCTTGGTTTCCCCACAATTGATGAACGCTTACATGATAGGTAAATCGGTACCTGAGGTGTGGGACTTTGGTTTGTTCGTGATTGAGAAAGTCGGTTATCAAGCTCAGGTGATCCCTGCGATGTTAGCGGGCGTGGCTCTGGCTTTCATTGAGACCAACCTTAAGCGCATTGTACCCTCTTATCTGTACCTAGTTGTCGTGCCATTTGTCTCGATCATCTTGTCTGTGATTCTGGCTCACGCCTTTATTGGCCCATTCGGTCGTATGTTGGGTGATGGTGTGGCATTCGCTGCCAAAGTGGCAATGACAGGTGACTTCGCGGTTCTTGGTTCAGTGGTCTTTGGCTTCCTATACGCACCTTTGGTTATTACGGGTATTCACCACACAACCAACGCTGTGGACTTACAACTGATGCAAGACTTAGGTGGCACACCAATCTGGCCTTTGATTGCGCTATCAAACATTGCACAAGCTTCAGCGGTTGTCGGCATCATCATTTTGAGTAAGCGCGAAGGCGAACGAGACATCTCGGTACCTGCGGCAATCTCTGCGTACTTAGGTGTGACGGAACCAGCGATGTACGGCATCAACCTTAAATACAAATTCCCAATGCTGAGCGCAATGATCGGCAGTGCCGCAGCGGCTGCAATCTGTGGTAGTGCAGGTGTGATGGCGAATGGTATCGGTGTTGGTGGCTTGCCGGGCATCTTATCGATTCAACCTCAATATTGGTCGATTTACTTAGTCGCGATGCTGGTGGCGGTTGTACTGCCGATAACGCTGACATTGTTCTTCTATAAACGAGCACAGATGAAAGGCGAGCTAGAAACCGCCAACGCGTAATGCATTTAACAAGCGATGATTCAATTGAGTCATCGCTTTTCTCTTAGTTATAGCTTTTTCTCTCAGTTATAACGGCTATTCGACCATGATTTGCATGGTGATTTTTATTTTATATTTTCTGGTAAGTGAGTGTTAGAGATGGCGATGACTGAACATGATGAAAGCTGGTGGAAAACCGCGACCATCTATCAAATCTACCCAAAGAGCTTCTGCGACAGTGGCAGTAAGGGTACTGGCGATATCAAAGGGATCATTTCGAAACTGGATTACCTCAAACATTTGAGTGTAGCTGCGATTTGGCTAACCCCAGTTTACGCGTCACCCATGATCGACAATGGTTACGATATCTCAGACTACTACGCGATTAACCCTCAATTCGGCACTATGGAAGACTTCGACTTATTATTGTCTGAAGCGCACCAACGTGGCATTCGCATCGTGATGGATATTGTGGTCAACCATACTTCAACAGAGCATGCATGGTTTCAGTCTGCATTGGGTGACAAAAACAGCCCATACCGCGATTACTACATCTGGAAAGACCCTGTGAACGGCCAAGCACCAACCAACTGGCAGTCTAAATTCGGTGGTAATGCATGGGAAATGGATAAGGCCACTGGGCAATACTTCCTGCATTTATTTGCGAAAGAACAGGCCGACCTTAACTGGGAGAATCCGGTTGTACGTGAAGAAGTAAAAGATGTCATCAGCTTCTGGGCTGAGAAGGGCGTCGATGGTTTTCGCTTGGACGTAATCAACCTGATTTCAAAGCAGCAAGATTTCCCAAATGATGATATCGGTGATGGTCGCCGTTTCTATACCGATGGCCCACGAGTGCACGAATACCTGAAAGAGATCAGCGAAGCGGTATTCCAAAAATACGGTAGCGTAACCGTAGGTGAGATGTCTTCAACCACGTTGGAACATTGTCAGCAATACTCAAACGTTGATAACAGCGAGCTATCAATGGTGTTTAACTTCCACCACCTTAAGGTTGATTACACTAATGGTGAAAAGTGGACCAATGCGCCGTTTGATTTCTTACAGCTCAAATCGATCTTCAATCATTGGCAAACTGGCTTAAACGGAAAAGGATGGGGCGCACTATTCTGGTGTAACCATGACCAACCACGAGTGGTGAGCCGCTTAGGTAACGATCAACAATATCGCGTTGAATCAGCCAAGATGCTTGCCGCCTCGGTTCACATGATGCAAGGCACACCTTATATCTATCAAGGTGAAGAGATTGGCATGACCAACCCGGGTTACACCGAGATCAGCCAGTATCGTGATGTAGAGAGCACCAACATGTACGATATCATGGTGAACCGTGATGGTGTGGCTCATCAAGATATGATGGCGATCTTAGCGCAGAAATCTCGTGATAACTCTCGTACGCCAATGCAGTGGAACAGTGAGCCTTACGCCGGATTCTCACAAGCTCAACCATGGCTTGATGTGGCGAATAACTACACTGAAATCAACGCCGAGCAAGCGTTGGAAGATAAAGACTCTGTATTTTACTTTTACAAGGCTTTGATTGAGTTACGTAAACAGCTACCGGTGATTACGGATGGCAGCTATCAAGATCTATTGCCTGAGCATTCATCTTTATTTGCGTATGTTCGTGAGAGTGAAGGGCAAACTCTACTGTGCATTAATAACTATTATGGTGAAGAGGCTGAATGCGTTTTACCTGAACGTTTTGAGATGGCGAAGGCTAAGAGCTTGTTGTCTAATTATCAAGTGAGCGAGAGTTTAGTGGCGTCTCATCATCAAGTTTTGCGACCTTACGAGACTCGTATTCTCTTGATTGAAGATTAACCTTGTTTCTATTTCTATTTCTATAAGCCTATTTCTATTTCTATAAGCCTAATTCTATTCCCCTTAAGAATTAGGTCTCTACAAAGGCTTTGGAGTGCTTCCCAAAGCCTTTTTGTTTTACTGATGTATGGATTAATCGTGCCTCGAGTTTGCTTGCGAAAAACTTGCGTATCGAGTGCCAGTAACGACAGAGCAGGTAATGAACGCTAAGACGCGTAATTCACCGAGTAGCGAGTTGGTTTGTGGTTCATTGCCAATACGATGTTCAATACTGCGGTGCCTAATACAGATACGGCAATCACCCAAGGTGATACAAAGAAGAACGATGCAAACAGAATACAAGCATCAATGCACATCTGAGTTTTTCCTACTGAGATACCGTAGCGGTCTTGGATAAACAAACACAGTACGTTGAAGCCACCCAAGCTCGAGCGATGACGGAATAGGATAAGCATACCTAAGCCCATTAACAGGCCACCAGCAACAGCACAGTAGATCTCGTTATGAACTTCTAGTGAGATAACGAGGTATAAATGATCGGCAAACACAGAAACTAACGCACCAGCAATTGCACTGCTAATGGCAAAACTACGGCCAAATCGTTTCCATGCCAATAAATAGAATGGACAGTTGGCCACAAAGTACAAAATACCGAAGGTTACAGGTAAGAATTGACTCAAAAGCAGAGCCAAGCCAGTAGTACCACCGGTAAGCAGGTTCGCTGACTGTAAAAAGAAGACGCCTAACGCCACTAAAAACGTGCCAGTGAGAATGGCTACCCAATCTTCTTTACGTGAGTGTTTTTCCATCGTTTTAATAATTACCTAACCAATAAAGGCGTGCATAGTAGAGAAAAACCTTAGCTTTCGGTAGCTTGAGGGGCAAAATTAAGGTAAACCTATGTAATCTGCGTTTTACAGGGTGTAAAGCGTAAAATTGACAGTAAGCGTCATCTTTGGTTGGATAAGCTTAATAACCATGATGAATCTTATATGTTATTATGAAAAAACTGCATGATAAAATTGCAATTAGCTCTTTATGACCTAGATCAAATTATGTAGAATGCGTCACATCAAAACGGTGACGGAAACGTTTGCTTTCGGTCGTTGTGTGGTTTTTTTGAAACTTTCAGTACAATCTGAGTCAGGAGATACAGATGCTTAAGCGTGACATGAACATTGCTGATTACGATGCGGACCTATTCGCAGCTATCCAAGAAGAAACTCTTCGTCAGGAAGAGCACATCGAACTTATCGCTTCAGAAAACTACACAAGCCCACGTGTAATGGAAGCTCAAGGTTCTCAACTTACAAACAAATACGCTGAAGGCTACCCTGGTAAGCGTTACTACGGTGGTTGTGAGTTCGTAGATAAAGTTGAAACTCTAGCAATCGAACGTGCATGTGAACTGTTTGGCGCTCAATACGCGAACGTACAACCTCACTCAGGTTCTCAAGCAAACAACGCTGTATACATGGCACTACTGAATGCTGGCGATACTGTTCTAGGCATGAGCCTAGCGCACGGTGGTCACCTAACTCACGGTTCTCCAGTAAACTTCTCTGGTAAGCTTTACAACATCATCCCTTACGGTATCGATGAAGCAGGTCAAATCGATTACGAAGAGATGGAAGCGCTAGCTATCGAGCACAAACCTAAGATGATCATCGGTGGTTTCTCTGCTTACTCTCAAATTTGTGATTGGGCGCGCATGCGTGAAATCGCTGACAAAGTAGGTGCTTACTTCTTCGTAGATATGGCTCACGTTGCGGGTCTAATCGCTGCAGGCGTTTACCCGAACCCAGTTCCACACGCTCACGTTGTTACAACAACAACGCACAAAACGCTTGCTGGTCCTCGTGGTGGTCTTATCCTTTCTAACGAAGGTGAAGATCTTTACAAGAAGCTAAACTCAGCAGTATTCCCAGGCGGCCAAGGCGGTCCTCTAATGCACGTTATCGCTGGTAAAGCAGTAGCGTTCAAAGAAGCTCTAGAACCAGAGTTCAAAGAATACCAAGCTCGCGTTGTTGCTAACGCAAAAGCAATGGTTGCTGAATTCCTAGCACGCGGTTACAACATCGTTTCAGGTTCTACAGAGAACCACCTGTTCCTAGTTGACCTAATCGACAAAGACATCACAGGTAAAGAGGCTGATGCAGCACTAGGTTCAGCTAACATCACAGTTAACAAGAACTCAGTTCCAAACGATCCACGTAGCCCATTCGTTACTTCTGGTATCCGTATCGGTTCTCCTTCTATCACTCGTCGCGGTTTCTCAGAAGCAGACGCGAAAGAGCTAGCAGGTTGGATGTGTGACATCCTAGATAACATGGGTGATGAGTCTGTTATCGAAGCAACTAAAGCGAAAGTTCTAAATATCTGTAAGCGTCTACCTGTTTACGCATAATTTTTCTGCGTAGTAATTTGAACTTCGTTGTCGAGCATGCTCACTTACATCCGTAAGCTCCGCGTGCTCTCCTTGAATTTCAAACGACTACTTTGAAAAGTACTTTTAAAGGGGCTCATTGAGTCCCTTTTTGTTTTAGGGGAAGGTGCTGAAAACTCCGCGCCTTTTCCTTGAACTAAAGCTATTTGATTGAAAAATACGATTTGAAAGGCTCCTGTTGGGAGCCTTTTTTGTATTTGTAAGTAATAAAGTCGTTGTCGAGCATGCTCACTTACATCCGTAAGCTCCGCGTGCTCTCCTAGAATTTCAAACGACTACTTTGAAAATTGATTTAAGAGGTCCCTTTTGGGGCCTTTTTTGTATCTGTAGGTATGAGATTTAGGTTATCTGAGAATACAGCAAGGCAGGTACTAAAAAGGGTTAATGCTTTCACATCAACCCTTTATTGCTTTCTTGTTTTATCGCTTTCTTGTTGTGTCGCTTCTACTTTTTAATGCTAAGTAGGGTGCCTGACTTACACTTGAAAGAGTAGTAGTGACGGCTTTCGTTGAATTTACCTAAGCCTTCGCCATCACAATAGTCGATGTTGATATCGCGCATAATTTCTAGCGTATCTTCACTGTTTAAGGCAAATTTAGAGCCGTCAGAGCAGACGATACGAACTCGTTCATCATGGCTTACAGAGTAGATATCGACTTCAGTATTACACAGCTCAAAAGAGGCTTCACGGAAGTTATCTTGTTGAGTATTTGAAGCACAACCTGCGGTAAATACGGCTGCGATAACGGCTAAAAGTCCGAGTCTTTTCATTGTTAGTCCTTCGATATCATCGAATTTGGTGATGAGTTTTATATGCTGTTTGGAGTAGCCTATACAACAACACGCTTTGATTCAAGGAGTGTTGGCTGACTCTAGGATATAAAAGTATAGGCGCAACCAGATAATTTCTAATAAGTTTATTCGTGTTTAGCCTGCCCTAGAAACAAAAAGACCAACACAGAGGTTTAATGCCGTTCGGATAAGCATTATTGCTTGAACCTGAACGGATATTTGGCTGGG
>NZ_JBFSTC010000096.1:0-23175 GCF_041466605.1 Vibrio sp. 10N.247.310.17
CTTCTTGAAGATAAAAGCGGCTTTCCCCGGAAAGCCGCGATGAACCTTAAAAAAGGCGTATTGATTAAATCAGTACGCCTTTTTATTTAAGTTCTTTTCAACAATTACTTTTCTAGCATTGCCAATTTATCAGCGACACCATTCCACTTTTCAGCTTCATCCATTGGTGCTTTGACTTCCGTTTGCACAGGCCAGATTTCGGCAAGCTCGGCATTCACTTCAATAAAGATCTTTTGATCTTCTGGCAGTTCATCTTCTTGGAAGATCGCTTGAGCGTCGCATTCAGGTACACACAAACCACAATCAATGCATTCGATTGGGTTGATTACCATGAAATTCGGGCCTTCATGGAACGCATCTGCGGGGCATACCGCCACACAGTCTGTGTATTTACATTGAATACAGTTATCGCCTACGACAAATGCCATGATGCTCTGCTCTATAAGTTAGTCAAAATTGAAGAATGGAGGATAATACTCATCCCAAGGCAAAATTCAACATCATACGGCTCTAATATCGTGTCTATTTGCTCCATGTTTCCAAATTAGTATGACAGATAAATCAATTTCTCGTAAAATGCGCGCCATTGTGAGCTTACTGCTTCTTTGAAACCTCGGCTTTTACATTCAGCTTTACAGGTTCAATAAACGGTCTAGCTAAGACACCTATAAAGACGAGACATCGAAATGATACGTTTAACCGAAATTAAACTCCCTCTAGACCACGAAGAATCAGCCATTCAAGACGCTATTGAAGCGAAGCTTGGCATTAATTCTGATCAGGTACTTTCTTTTAATATCTTTAAACGTGGCTACGATGCTCGTAAGAAATCAAAAATCTTACTTATCTACACGCTTGATGTTCTCGTTGAAAACGAAGCTGAGTTGTTAGAACAATTCATTAGCGACCCGCACGTAAAAGTGACTCCTGATATGGAGTACAAGTTTGTTGCTAAAGCGGTTGAGAACCAAACTGAGCGCCCTGTGGTTATCGGTTTTGGCCCTTGTGGTCTATTCGCTGGCCTAGTGCTTGCTCAAATGGGTTTCAACCCAATCATCGTTGAGCGTGGCAAAGAAGTTCGTGAACGTACGAAAGATACCTTTGGTTTCTGGCGTAAGCGTACTCTGAACACTGAATCAAACGTACAGTTTGGTGAAGGTGGCGCAGGTACATTCTCTGACGGTAAGCTATACAGCCAAGTTAAAGATCCAAAGCACTACGGCCGTAAGGTAATCGAAGAATTCGTAGCTGCTGGCGCACCAGAAGAAATTCTATACGTAAGTAAGCCACACATCGGTACCTTTAAACTGGTTACCATGATCGAGAAGATGCGTGCTTCTATCATTGAGCTAGGTGGCGAAATCCGTTTCAGCACTCGTGTAGACGACGTTCATATGGAAGATGGTCAAATCACTGGCCTAACACTTTCTAACGGTGAAGAGATCAAATCTCGTCACGTAGTACTGGCTGTTGGCCACAGTGCTCGTGATACGTTTGAAATGCTGCACGAACGTGGCGTTTACATGGAAGCTAAGCCTTTCTCTGTTGGTTTCCGTATCGAACATAAGCAAGCGATGATCGATGAAGCTCGCTTCGGTAAAAACGCAGGTAATCCTATCTTAGGTGCAGCGGACTACAAATTAGTTCACCACTGTAAAAATGGCCGCACTGTATACAGCTTCTGTATGTGCCCGGGTGGTACTGTGGTTGCAGCGACTTCTGAAGAAGGCCGCGTAGTAACCAACGGCATGAGCCAATACTCTCGTGCAGAACGTAACGCAAACAGTGCCATCGTTGTGGGTATCGACCCAGAGCGTGATTACCCAGGTGACGCACTAGCAGGTATCCGCTTACAACGTGAATTAGAAAGTGCCGCTTATGTTCTAGGTGGCGAGAACTACGACGCCCCTGCACAGAAAATCGGTGACTTCCTGAAAGGTCGCGATCCAAGTGAAATCGGTGAAGTAAAACCATCATTCACACCGGGTATCCACCTAACTGATATTTCAAAAGCGCTGCCTGATTTTGCTATCGAAGCAATTCGTGAAGCAATCCCAGCGTTCGAGAAGAAGATCAAAGGCTTCTCTACGCCAGATGGTCTACTAACAGGTGTTGAGACTCGTACGTCTTCTCCTGTCTGCATCAAACGTGGCAAAGACTACCAAAGCATCAACCTTAAGGGCTTCTTCCCTGCTGGTGAAGGCGCAGGCTACGCGGGTGGTATCCTATCTGCTGGTATCGATGGTATTAAGGCTGCGGAAGCGCTGGCACTGTCTATGGTAGAACAGAACCAAGCTGAGAAGATTGAGATCGCTTAGACTCTTTCGATAAACCAAAGCTAAATAACGGTCAGCCAAAACTAAAAATCCAGTGCCTTGTAGACACTGGATTTTTTATTGCATACGGATTATCTAGATTTACTCGGTATCGACGGGCTTTACTTACAAGTGTTTTTTGACCAGTTCACACCATCATTTGAACACTCAAACAGACTTGTCCCATTCTGGTAGTAATAACCTCTAGTCCAGTTCCCTTGGGAATATTTAGACGTTATCGTCTGAGTATAATGCTGCGGTTGGTGAAGTAAGTAACAAACACCATCACCACACCAATCACCGCCGCCCATTCTTGGATGCTGAATGCCCCAGTAAGAGCCAGTAAGCCACTAGTGAGATATGAAGAGGATGAACTGAGTTTATCTTGCATATTACTCCCACAAAAAAGCACCCGACTTTCACAATGGAAAGGGGTGCTTTATCAGTTATAAACGGTAGAAACGAAAAAAAACCGCCGAGTGAGCGAGGTTTTCTATTGTTTTATACGGCCTCATTAAGATCGAGAAGTCAATGGTTACCAATCATCATCCTCATCAACATTCCAGTCTGCAGCCAAAAGTGACCCAATAAAAATATCTAAACTAGGGTCTATATTCTCTAGTTTTCTAAACTCTTTTGGCTTTCTAAAAGCCTTTGTCAATGTTGCGTAATTTTTCCCGCTTTTATCGCACGTGAGCTTACTTTTTGGGTGTTCAGTTTTCAAGCAATTATCTAACTTAGTCCAGCAATCCAAGCTTCGTTCTCTGACATTCCGTTTTTTTGTATAATATTTAAAAATCCAACATTCGATAGAATGTACACTTATCGCAAATATGATTTTATCAGAGACATTAGAAAAAGAAGTATTCGCATTTTCGTCAATTACCCGGCTTAACGCTTCAGTAACTATCTCAACAATCTCCTGACATCCAACCTGTGCCCCCTTTTCTCCTTGCAAATCCACATCAAATTTTTCTGGGTGACATATATCAGTATCAATCTGAACTATTAGTTGATCATGTGCATTTAAATCCTCTACAAAATCATCATTTTTTAGATACGATATTAAATTGGTCCAACTTCCCCAGTATCCACGGCCTCCCTCATCACTTGCATCTTGATGTGGCTGTACAAACCTTATGTCCCTTTCTGCTAACTCGATTTTCTGACTTTTAAAAAAACCCAACAACATATTCTGAAGCGTTTGCTGATCAGTGACACCTTCAGCTGCGATAGCAATATCCAACTCTAAAACTCCTTAGGAAGACCACCAAAATAGCCACGCAAGAATGCTTCGGAGAGTTTCAATGGTTTCCCATCAGCTCTGGATAAATTCTTCTTAGACGAAATCGTTTTCTGTACAGTATGACCCGTTTCAGTATCTCTAGAGACAACTATTAATTTATTGCTACTCTTCTTTATATCAAACCCATCTAAAATAGCTGGGTTATGGGTTGTTAAAAAGACTTGTTTATCATTAGCTTCAGCAAGCTTGGTGATGATCTCCATAAGCTTTATACATAACCTAGGGTTTAATGATGCATCAATGTTATCTATTGCAAATACCTTTGGAGTTTCATCAGAAACAAGTAAAGAGACATAAAATAGTATAAATAGAAATCCTTCATTTGCACTGCGCTGATCAAACAAATCTTTTACATATTTATCTTTTATGTAAACTTTATCTTCAGAACTCGAAAGTCGTTCAGGGATTGTTACTGAGTCATACCAACCAAACAACCCTAGAACTTTATTGATCGTCTCCATGGCTGATTTATCTTTACTCAAGGACTTTAGAAGCTTGAGTAAACCCTCACCACATGTCCCAAGTGGCTCTACCTGTTTTTCTTTGTAGAAGTTTCTTAGAGCTGTGTTTTCCGGTGAATAAATTAAAAAATCTTTAATTTTTTCTTTTTCATGCTCTAACAGTTGTCTTACCGCTTTCTGATTCTTAGCCTCAATTACAGTCTCATCACTTGGAGCAAGATTTTGAGCTTTTGTTACAAACTCTTCAGTAGAAACGCTCTTACTGAGCTCTTTTAGTAGAGCGTTGTCTTCATATTCGTTTGCTGATTTCTTTACATCTTCCAAATCTATTTTTATTTCGTTGCTTTTAACAAGGTCAAAGAATTGTGCCATTACATCTGACAAAGATATTACAGAATCTGTGATCTCCTCGTTTAATATCTTCTTTCGCTTGCCATCTCTCTGATAGGAGCTTACTGAGTCACTTTTGAATCGGATATATGAAGAATCTTCCATATGAGGAGTGATTGTATATCTACTACTTGGGAGTTCTGACACTTTACAATTTTTTTGATTATCGCCAGAAAAGAACATTTCAACTTCAATAGACTGAGATTTTTGATCATCTTCAAGCTCAATAAAGTTTGATACCATCAGATCACTATCATCTATAATTCTTACGCCACGGGATACTAGCTCTGATTTCTTTAATGAGCTGTCTTCTGTTGCACTAGATAATGCAATGGCTTCAAGTATGTTACTTTTCCCACAACCATTTTCACCAATAATGAGATTTACTCTACCTAACTTGAGTTTCATATTAACGATAGATTTATAGTTTTTTATTCTAAGAGCTTCAATCATTAAACTTTTATTCCTCACACAAGAATGATATGAACCTAAACACTTAATAATAGGAAGTATTATTAAGTTCCAATCCATACTTCTTTTACAAGTACTACTTAAACACACACGTATAAATAGTAAATAAATTATCTCTACCATCTTACCGCAACAGCTTCAAAACTCCACCTGTTTCAACCGAACTTAGAAGAGATATACTCTATTGAGCTTCGGCCAGGCAACTTTTACACGAATCTCTGCCTAAAAGTTCAGAGCTTCAACTTATCTTAACGTATCTGGACGAGAAAACCGACATCACACCATATTCCCTCTACTCTAACTACCTTTCAAAAACAACCTTACCAGCTATGCCGAAGCTTCCAATACATTCGCAACACTTTCTTCTTGTTTATACCTACCCAGCAACGTCAAAGCCGCTGCACTGCGCTTATCCACCAAAGCGCTTATCAACTTACCTAAAGTAGATTCGTATTTCTTAAAGCGTGAGAAGGTAACGGGTAAGGTTTGACAGAAGTAAGCGAAGGGAGTTTATTGAGTCCAGTCAATACGCTGCGAGAATCCGCTACCGACATAATGGAAATCGCTTGAATCTAGGTCGATGATCGCTTAATCATTCAGTTGCATTTCAAATACAGATATCAGAAAATTTGATGAAGCCAATTACTTTCCATCAGCCACTAACTGCTCTGCATTCCACTTCCCTTCATGAATCGCTGATTTGACGTCCCTTCTTGGTAACCAACCCATGGTTTCGAGTTCTGGTTTATCTTTGAAGTGATCAACGTAACCAATACACAGGTACGCCACGATATCGATGTTTTCTGGGATATCTAATGCGTCTCGCAATGTTGAGTCATGCAGGATACTCACCCAACCTAACCCTAGGTTTTCGGCTCTTGCTGCGAGCCATAGGTTTTGAACCGCACACACGGTGCTGTACAGATCCATCTCTTGCTTGATGGTTCTGCCTAACACGACCTTTCCGGTTCGATTACGGTCGCAAGTCACGCAGATTCCGATAGGTGATTCGACGATGCCTTCAAGCTTTAGACGCTTATACATCGCCTGTTTTTCATCGGTGAACATTTCCGCGGATTCGGCATGAGCCTGATTAAAACCGGTTTTGATTTGTTGCTTGGTTTCGATATCACGGACAACGACAAAATCCCAAGGTTGCATAAAACCGACACTGGGAGCATGGTGCGCTGCGGTTAGTACACGCATCAAAACGTCTTCTGGGATCTCATCAGGAAGAAACTGACCACGAACATCTCGGCGAGAAAAAATCGTTTTATATACTGCATCGCGTTCATTCGGCGTAATTTCCATACATCCCTGTCTTATCGTCGTCTTATTGAGTCAGTATTATCCAACTAAAGTGTCTATGTTGCTAGGGCGTGCTGACCTTTCGTGGTTAAATTTTGTTCGAGATAAAAGCGTTTTAATCGCGGCGAGGGAGAAGTAGCCTAGTCATTCTAAGCAAATCTCCCTCAACAAAGAGTAAGACGCTTTTAGCCGAACCCTTCGGGCAGCGTTTGCTGGTCATTTCTACTACGTTATCAGCTTTTCATGTAGGCTAGCTACACATCAAAGCCTCTGCCTTGTATAAATACCCAGCAACTCGCTGCAAAAATTAGCTCGAAAGATCAACATGCCCTAGTAGTACACAAGCAACATGGTAGAATGCCGCCATTAATCTTATCCTTGTATAAGATTGTTGAACCTTTCCATCGCTATTTAGCCAAATCATACCGAGAAACTTATGCCATTTTCCAAGCTTGGATTAAGCTCACCTATTGTTAAAGCCGTTGCAAAACAAGGCTATGAAAAGCCAACCTCTATTCAAGAAAAAGCAATTCCGATTGTACTTTCTGGTAAGAACCTTATTGCTGCTGCACAAACAGGTACAGGTAAAACTGCGAGCTTTGTTCTCCCTATCTTAGAAATGCTAAGTAAAGGTGAAACACAACGTAAAAAACGTATTCGTGCTGTTATTCTGACACCAACTCGCGAACTTGCAATTCAGGTTGAACAGAACATTACTAAGTACGCGAAGTTCCTAAACCTGACATCATTAGCGATGTACGGTGGCGTGTCTTACCAGCACCAGAAAGACCGCTTGATCGAAGGCGTCGACATTCTTGTGGCAACACCAGGTCGTTTGATCGATATGTACGGACAACGTGCCGTTCACTTTGATGAAGTTGAAGTTCTGGTTCTTGATGAGGCCGACCGCATGCTAGACATGGGTTTCATCGAAGACATCAACAAGATCATCGCGCGTTTGCCACAAAACATTCAAAACCTGTTGTTCTCAGCAACGCTATCAACGCCAGTTCGTGCGCTAGCGAAAAGCGCAATCAGTGAAGCGGAAGAGATTTCAATTGCCAAAACTGACGCTTCTAAAGCGAACATTGAGCAATGGTTGGTAACCGTCGATAAAGACCGCAAATCTGCGCTATTAAGCCACATGATCACTGACGGTGAATGGGACCAAGCGCTTATCTTTATCGAGACCAAACACGGCGCGGCTAAGCTAGTTGCCCAACTTGAAAAACGTGGCATCCAAGCTGAAGCTTTCCACAGTGGACGTAGCCAAGCGATTCGTGAAAAGATTCTGGCTGACTTTAAGAAAGGTCGTCTAAAATATCTAGTTGCAACGGGTGTTGCTGCTCGTGGTATCGATATCGATAACCTAAGCCGCGTAGTCAACTACGACATCCCATTCCCAGCGGACGACTATGTTCACCGTATTGGTCGTACAGGCCGTGCTGATGCGTCTGGTGAAGCGATCTCTTTCCTATCGAAAGACAACTTCAAGAACCTGTGCATTATCGAAAAACGTCTTGGTCACTTGATTGAGCGTCGCGTTGTTGAAGGTTTCGAACCACGCAAAGAAGTGCCAATTTCAGTATTGAACTTCGTTCCTAAAAAGAAAAGAGACCTGCAGCAACCTGAGTAATTTCAGGTTTAGAAAATGCGAAAATCGCGTTAGCCAAAACAAAAATAAGACGAAGCCCAATGTGGCTTCGTTTTGTTCTTTGAAATACAAATAAAGTTGAGGCAATAAAATGATCACCCCTATCGTAACGAGATTAACTAGAGGCCAAGATCTAAAACTTGAACTCCAAAAGCTTGCGACAGCGCACAATATCTCAGCGGGCTCTGTCGCGTCTTGTGTCGGGTGTGTTTCTCAACTCAATATTCGTCTGGCTAATGCAAACAACACCAAGCTAATTATAGATCCGTTCGAAATTGTGTCACTTATGGCGACGCTAACCCCGAACCACCAGCATGTTCACCTATCCGTTGCTGATGAAAATGGCAATGTGATTGGTGGGCATCTGCTTGAGGGAACGATTATCGCCACCACCGCTGAATTAATTGTGCACCGTTACGATACTTTGACCTTCAACAGAGAGCATGATGATACGACGGGTTACACTGAGCTCACTATCAGCAGTAACACATAATAGCTTCACTGATAGCAGCACCAAACGCCTCATATAAAGCGATACCACCCAATAGTAATTAGGAAACACGATGGCTCCAAACTCCGCAGACTCCGTTATCGTTCTCGATTTCGAAACCACAGGCTTATCACCAAACATGGGTGACCGAGCGATTGAAATCGGTGCGGTTAAATTAGTTAACGGCGAAGTCGTCGACACCTTTCAGCAACTCATGAACCCAGGGTTTCGTGTTAGTGGATTCATTGAAAGCTATACCGGAATCAGTAACCGTATGTTAAGCACAGCGGCCAGTTGCAGTGAAGTGATGGATGAGTTTGCAGACTTTATCCAAGGCAGCCAACTTGTTGCTCACAATGCATCGTTTGATAAGCGCTTTCTCGATGCGGAATTAGACTTTATTGGCCGAGACTACACAGGCAAGTTCGCTTGCTCAATGTTGATTGCTCGCCGCCTAATCCAAGATGCGCCGACTCATAAGCTAGGCGACCTTGTGCGCTTTAAGAATATCGACAACGACGGTACTTTCCACAGAGCGTTAGCCGATTCAGAAATGACAGCACGGTTGTGGTTATTGATGATTGATGAGCTTCAAAGTGACCACGGCATTCAACAGCCGAGTTTTCAACTGATGCAGAAAATATCTAAGACCGCTAAAGGCTCTATTCCAAAGCTGCTGATGAGCAACAGAAATTAAATATCTAAACTCTCTCCCCTTCAAGTTTGATTGACAGGCTAGTCACGTGGATAACTACTAGCCTTTAGAACGAAAGAAGACTCTACTCCTGCAGTGATTCAAATGTTCCTTTAAGGCTTGCTAATTCACCCATGAAATAAGCCCACTGCTTATTAGTGCTGCTTTCTACGATATCGACTAAAAAATTGGCTGATGTCTGCATGTTCTTGTTAAGCTCAGGCTCAAGTCCTTCAGGGTAATAAGCTTCATTGTTCAGAAGCAGGTTCATAATAATCGGCTGAGCTATATCTAAGTCGCTTTTCTTTTCTATCAGTGTCGATAAATCTTGGTAGGTATTATTTTGATATTGGCGCCAGTTATCGTTGGTATTTACCCATTCTTGAGACCAAGTTGAAATAATCTGCTTTTGCTCTTTCGATACCGTCCCTAGCCATCGCTCTAACCGATCTTCAATTCGACTTCGATAACGTTCTCTCGAATCTTCATCATTCAATGATAATCTTTCTTCGTAATATTCTTGCTGCTTTTCCCTAAAGTTCTTTAAGAATTCCTTATCTTGTTTAAGGTTAAACTGCATGCTTAACGCGTAAATATCGGGAGAGAACTTACTAACGATTGAGCGAATATGTTCTTTAATTTGGTCACTTTGTTCAGTGATAAAAGCAGAACTCATATCAGAACGATCTGTGTTTAAGATCACTTCTAATTGCGATATATACAGCGGCAGTTGAGTTTCTTTATGCCATTGCTGTAATAAATCGAGGCGCTCTTCGAGCTCGGATTCTTGACTATTCGATAGAGAAACAAAGTCTTCAATATAGCTAACGACAAACCAGCTTATATTGTTATAGGCAAATTTAGTCCCGCAGCCAGAGAATAGAAAACAGCTTAATAAGACTAACCAACGACACTTTCTCATTACACCCTCTCACAACATTTTACTCAACAACGAACCTCAAGACGATCTTATAACATTAGCTACAAAATCGGGTTCTCGTAAAAACTTTCGGATAAATTGAGACTCAGACTTGCTAATCTAACTATTTCGGCAAATGATTAAACTAAAAATAATTAATGGCAGTGATGTAACTTGATTTTTATTGCTCATTTGACGCAATACGAACCCTATAAATGAGTTGGGTTGGCGTATTTCAAATGATTGATATTTGGGAGGGGAGCTATGGCCGCTATTCCTGATCATCCAAGCGATTTAGAATATGAGCTTTGTTATTTTGACGATGGTTCAATAACCACAATCACGATATTGGTTCACAATCGAAAGGAAGCGATGACTTGGTATCTTAGCGAGGGAAAACATATCAACGATCTTTATTCGATAAGACCCGATGAATAATGCTTTGGTATAGAGAACTAGGTCGATAAACCTAAGAGAGTAAACTTGAGTGGCATTTTGTGGAACACCCTTTACTGCAATGTCATTAAGTAACAATCTCGTTAATTAGACATATCGCAGCAAAGGGATTCAGTCTCGAATTATTTCAGAATTCGGGCGCGGAATTGACGACCCTTCATTTTACCTGATTCGATTTTACCTAATGCTTTCTTAGCCATTGATCTTTCTACAGCAACGTAAGCACGCATCGCGAACAAGTTGATCTTACCTACTGATTTACCATCAATACCGCCTTGGCCTGTCAACGCACCAAGGATATCACCTGCGCGAAGTTTCGCTTTCTTACCACCATCAATCTGGATCGTTACCATGTTTGAGTAGTACGGCTTAGCAATTGGTTTAGCTGGTAACTGAGACGGTTCGATTGGCATATCCATGTACTCATCAATTTGAGCAACACGGTGCATCTCTTTTTCGCTAAAGAAGCTGATAGCGACGCCTTTACTTCCTGCTCGTCCAGTACGACCGATGCGGTGTACGTGAACTTCAGGATCGCGAGACAACTCAAAGTTGAACACAGCATCTAGGTTATCAACATCAAGACCACGAGCAGCAACATCTGTTGCAACCAAGATAGAGATGGTTTTATTTGAGAACTGAACCAAAGCTTGGTCACGTTCACGCTGTTCCATGTCGCCATGAAGCTCAATAACACTGAAGCCACGGTGGCTTAGCTCGTCGTTTACGTTCTGTACTTCTTTCTTAGTATTACAGAACACAACCGCTGACTCTGGTTGATGATGAAGAAGCATTAGCTCTAGTGCGTCATCACGAGCTTCAGTACCTTCAACCTTATAAAAGTGTTGCTGGATGCTTGAGTGATCGTGTGTTGATTCAACCTTCACCATTTCAGGGTTATTCATGATGCGGTCTGCAACAGATTTAATCTGTTTAGGGAAAGTTGCACTGAACAATAACGTTTGACGATCTTTTGGTGCTGCTTCAATAACAGCATCTAGTGCATCTTGGAAACCCATTTCCAGCATGCGGTCGGCTTCATCTAACACAAGTGTGTTCAACTCAGACAGGTCAATGCGGTCTCTCTCTAGGTGGTCGAGGATACGACCAGGAGTGCCCACAAGAATGTGTGCGCCATGCTCTAATGAACCAATTTGTGGGCCCATTGGCATACCGCCACATAGTGTCAGCACTTTAATATTGTGAATACCACGAGCAAGAGTACGGATCTCTTTTGCTACTTGGTCTGCTAGCTCACGAGTCGGACATAACACTAAAGACTGAACACGGAAACGCTTAACGCGTAGGTTTTGCAGCACGCCTAAACCAAAAGCAGCTGTTTTACCTGAACCCGTTTTACCCTGACCGATAACATCCTTGCCATCCAGAATAGTAGGAAGACTTAACGCTTGAATAGGCGTCATTTCAGTATAACCAAGAGAATCTAACGTATTTAGAAGCTCTGGCTTAAGGGCGATTGAAGAGAATTTTGAAGTGCTCAATGGAAATATCCAACTGGTGAAAAACAGAGTGCATTATGAGTGTTTTTGAAAATTATTCCACCTTAATCACAGTTTTGAAGAAATAGGTTAGGCGAACACAAAAAAGCCAGCTTTGTTGGCTGGCTTATCGTCATTTTCGAATTACTTCTTATGGCACACCGTGACCTTTTGAGGCAACCCAAACGCGATACCATTGCTCGCGCGTCAGTTCGATTTTCAGTGCATCAACGGCCGTTTTCACACGCTCAATCTTACCGGAACCAATAATAGTAATCGGATTAGAGGGTAATCGACGAACCCAAGCGTAAATTACTTGGTCAATACTATCTGCACCCACTTCTTGGCGAATGGCTTCTAGTTCATCACGAACACGAATCGCTTGTGCTGAAGCGCCACTAAAGATGCTACCACCACCGAGACAAGACCACGCCATTGGACGAATACGGTTCATCTGCAGTTGATCTAGCGTGCCATCATGAGCCACTTCGAAGTTCAATGGGTTGATTTCAACTTGGTTCGTCACCAGTGGCTTACCTAGCCGTGATTGCAGTAAGTCGAACTGACGCGGTGAAAAGTTAGAGACACCGAAGTGCTTAACTTTACCTACCTTATGTAGTTCAGCGAACGCTTCTGCCACTTCATCCGCGTCCATCAATACGTCAGGGCGATGAATCAGTAATACATCAAGTTCGGTTACACCCAAACGCTCTAGAGAGTTATTTACTGATTGGTAAATATGGTGCGCGCTGGTGTCATAGTGATTGATCTTGCGATCTGGAGTGTGGTCACCACACAAGTTGATGTCGCACTTGGTGACGATTTGAATATCATCTCGAAGGCTCGGCTCAAGCGCTAATGCTTCACCAAACAACTTTTCACATTGGTAGTTACCGTAAATGTCCGCGTGATCAACCGTTGTGATGCCAAGATCAATGTGCTGCTTTAGGAAAGTCAGACGTTGTTGCGGGGTCATACCCCACTCAGCTGTACGCCAGTATCCTTGCACCAGCTCAGAAAGTTCTGGGCCTTGTGGCGCTACCGTTACTTTTGCAACCATGGGTTGTCTCCTTTATCAATACTGAACGTATCCTAAGCTCGTTTTACCGAAGGCTCAACGTATAACAAATGGCAAAGGTAAACGCTTACTAAAAATGTGAGAGCCACAGAAAAACGAACACTTAAATGAATTATAACTTGCTGTCTGCCCGTGAGCCGTTCTCCTGAAAGGCTTGTTTACTCTGATGAGTGACGAAACCATCTATAAATTTGAGCAATTAAAAGCGATTTAGTTCAACCGTTAAGTTGTCACCATCACTATGTAACTGAATCCAAGGGGCTGAAGAACTAGAAGAAGATGAGGAAGAGCTAGGCACATTCCATACACTCATTTGCTCAGAGGAATGATGTGGTGAGTTGATGAATTCTACGAGTTGTTTATCTACCTTGTCGTAACCAACTCCCTCACGTTTCGCTTGTTCGAGTTGAGCGACGACATCAAAATCATCCTCTCCAATGCGAATTGAACTGAGAGCAAAGCCATCTTGACGAAGATATGCCTGAAGCTTTGTGTAACTTAGGTTCGAATATGGCAGATTAAGGCGAACCACTTCGACGCTTGAGTCACCCAACTCCAGTTCAACATAAACATCCAAATCGTAATATTGGGTTAAGTCACTGCACAACAGAGTGCCTTCAACTTCGCCACAATCCATAAGATCGATATCGTTAATATAGTTTTGAGAACTCGGTTGAGTTGGGTTGCTATTGAATACCGTCCGTAACCACCAGCTTTCACTCGCCTGCGCAGAAAATGAAAGGGTATTCAGAGTCAATAACAAAGGCAGGATTAAGCTAGGAAGAGTTCTCATTATTTGTGCTTATTTCACGCGGTATGGAGCGTGCATTATACGTGACCAATCAACAAACAACTGCTCGATTTACATCTATAAAACTAAAAATATTGCTCAACGATAAGATTAACAAACTTGATACTAAGAAGAGTTGCACTCTGTTATATCTGTCGTCACACAATACACCCCATGAATGTGTCATAATGTTGAAATTAATGAATAATTTACAAGGAACGTCCATGACTGCAACGAACTATCTCAACCAATTGAACCAAAAGTATCTTGCGACTCATAAAGCGAAAGAAGACTTCTTTTGGGATACTTATATGGGGATCAGTGATGACCATGATGGCTCGACACTCGCGCAGACCCAATGGACTGAATTTCTTAGCTCTGCCGAGCAAATTGCTGCTATCGAAACGCAGCTAGCTACTATCGAAGAAATTCAAGACCCTCAAGAAAAAGAGAGCACGCTAACAGGCTTGAATGGTTGGTTAGCGACCTTTAGATCTCACGCTATTGAGTCTGAGCAGTCACAGAAGCTTAAAGCCGAACTCATAAAGTTTGAGGCTGAACTGTTTGAGAAAAAACAGAATCATGTAATGACTTACGTGAATGAAGCGGGCGACGACACTGAAGGGTCGTTACCGGTTCTAGGTTCAACAATAAGAACCAATAGTAATGAAAAAGTTAGGCTTTCAGCTCACCAAACACTACTAGGTTTAGAGCAGTGGCTGCTGGCTAACGGCTTCATTGAACTCATCAAAAAACGCAACCAGTTTGCTCAATCGCTGGGTTTCAAAACCTTTTTTGACTATTCCGTCGTTAAAACCGAGCAGATGACAACTGAGCAACTGTTTACAATTCTGGATGACTTTGAAGTTCGCACGCGAGATAACCATCAACAAAGCCTAGAGAGCTTAACTCAGAAAAAAGGTCAGAGCGCTCTAGAAGCCCATAATTTCACCTACTCTTTTGCAGGTGACGTCATGAATGACTTAGACCCTTATGTTCCATTTTCAAAGTCACTAAGGCGTTGGGTTGAGTCTTTTGGTCGTCTTAATATCGAATACTCACAAGCAACATTGAAATTAGATTTGCTTGATCGTAAAGGAAAGTATCCAAACGGTTTCTGTCATGGGCCAGTTCCTTCTTTCTACGATCAAGATACTTGGGTAGCTGCACAGGTCAACTTCACGAGCAACGCCAAGCCCGACCAAATCGGCAGCGGTTATGATGGTATCAATACGCTGTTTCACGAGGGCGGCCACGCTGCACATTTCGCTAATGTTAAAATGAATGCGCCTTGTTTCTCTCAAGAATTTGCACCAACATCGATGGCTTATGCCGAAACTCAATCCATGTTCTGTGACAGCTTATTGAATGACGCCGATTGGCTAAAACAATATGCCCTGGATTCAGAAGGCCAAGCAGTACCTGATGAGCTAATCAAAGCCATCATAGATAACAAACAACCGTTCAGAGCCTACCAAGAACGAAGCATTCTTGTTGTTCCCTATTTCGAACGAGCACTTTACGAATTGGCGGATGAAGATCTGACACCTGAAAAGATCACTGCTCTTGCTCGTAGCAGTGAGAACACGATTCTTGGATTGGCTTGTAGCCCTCGCCCATTAATGGCGATCCCTCATCTATTGTCGGATGAAGCCTCTTGCGCATATCAGGGTTACTTATTAGCTCATATGGCCGTGTATCAAACTCGTGCATATTTCACCGATAAGTTTGGTTACTTAACGGATAACCCGGAGATCGGCCCTTTGTTAGCTAAGCACTATTGGCACCAAGGAAATAGCGTGAATCATAATGGGACAATCGAAAGCCTGACTGGGGAAGGTTTTAATGCCAAGTACCTCGCTGACGAGTGCAACTTATCGCCAGAAGAAGCTTGGGCTATTGAAGATCAAAAAATCAAACAGCTGTCGACAAGAGAACGAGCACCCGTCGCTGATTTGAATGCGAAGATATCAATCGTTGATGGGACAACCGAGTTGGCGAATAATGATAAGTCAAACCATCAGATGTGTGATGAGTTTGAACACTTTATCGTTGGGCAATACGGCCGATAGCGGGTGCTGAGCATCTGTAACCAAGGTTGAACCAAAAAACTCAAACGAAAAAAAGGACGATATTTAATCGTCCTTTTTATTTACAGCATCGACCCTACACAGTGACACAATTTAAACGAGATTGAACATCAAAAATAATGTCGACAGAATCAAGGCTTCTTAGTGATTTCCTATGAATACCACATATCTGCCCTGTCAAAACAATATAAAACTTTTCTGTTTTGAGTAAATTCCAAGCTTCATCAAGAGATTCAGCATAAACCTTGTTCTTGAGATCTTGCGGGCGAGTACCTGCAACTCTTCCATGTTTACGCGCCAATTCAAATAATCCATTTCGATTCGGTTTACATGTAAACAGAGTGTCATTTCCGTAAATAACACCCTTGGCAGTAATGCTCTTAACCATTACATTCTCCAGATTATCATTCCACTCATAACACTGAGTACCAAACCACATATCGGTTGGATACTTAAACGGCAAAACGAAGAGAACATGGTGTAACGACCGGGCATGCGACACACCATAGCAATCAGATTTAAAGTTCTTAAGCTCTCAAAGCTATTAAGCTATTAAGAGCTTAGAAGTAGTAGTAAGCTGCTGCGAATACGTGTGTTTCTTCGTCGTACTGTGCGCTAGTTGAACCCATGCGTGCACCATCAATATCTTGTTTGATATCAATACCCATGTCAGCGTTGTCTGCAATACGGTACATTGCCGCGATGTTGATGTAAGAAGCATCTACGTCCGCTTGGCCATCAAGTTCATTGCTGTTAGAGGCGTAACCAGCTGCAATTGTTAGGTCTTCAGAAACCGCGTAACCACCTGAAACGTAGTAACCCGTGTCTTTCTCAGAATCTGCGTCATCAATCCAAGAGTTCATACCTAGTGTTAGGTCACCAATTTTTACGTTACCAGTTACCGTGTAAACTTCGTAATTAGCTTCGTAATCACGGTTTTCGTAACCTGCGTATAGGTTGAATACCTCTTGCTCTAGACCGATGTAGCCGTTCACACCTTTGTCGAACTTATCATTGTTACGAGAATCTTTCGTTTCGAAGTAAGAGATACCGTAAGCGATACCGCTTGTTGCACCCTGGAACTTAACAACATTGAAGCCGTCAGAAGCATCACCAGCAGAAGCGCCAAACTCGTAAGTGTTATCACCAGCACCGTCAACTTTATCTAGTGCTGTATCATTTTCCCAACCGAATGAAGCGATACCGAAACCAGTGTCAAAACCAAGCCAAGCTTTGTCTACATCAGCAGCAGGGCCAGTATCGATGCCATTTGTCCACTTGTAGTTAACTGAATCATTCGCTGAAACGTTATTGTCTGTTGTGTAGTTCACCATCAAGTCTGTTTCGAAGTAACCAACAATACGGTTGTTACGGTAGTTTACTGCAAGTGTTAGGCCTGTAGCCCAGTCATCGTAGAATGCTTTAGAACCAGTGTCGTAGTAACCGCCAACACCCATAGCACCAGATACTGAGAATTGATCTTTATGCATTGAATCAAATGCGAACATGTCTTCATTTTGGCTGTTTTGGCTGCTTGTATTTACCGCGAAAGCTGAACTTGAAATGCTTGCAATCGCAAGTGCTACTAATGTCTTTTTCATAATAACCACTACCTATATATTGATTCGGCCTTGTTAGTCCGGCCTTTTGGAGTAGCGCTATTGTTCAAAAATTTGTGTTGTGGATATACCGTAAAACTACTGGAATTTTATCGTTGCGATGAATTTAATTACATAATGATATATTGATATTACTTTTATATTGAGAAGCGCAACCCAATCGTAAACCCAATATCAGTGCTGTTATCCATATTGCGAATATTCTCTGTCATCAAGGCTTCTAAACTAAACCTATTGAATCGGTACCTATAACCTAGCACCACTTCATTAGACGGCTCTGAAAAATCTGGTTCATCCGTTGCCCACCCTTGATAATTTAAAGACTCAACTAACAAACTGTGCCGAGCATTAAACATATACTCATACCCTAATGCCCAACTTGCGCTGAACCCCTCTAAACTAACTAAGTAGTCATCACCGTTACGGTGAACCAAACCTACCGTTGAAAAAAAGTTATGCCTTAAGGTGATAAAGCTGTAGTTAAGTTGGACGCCTTGTTCGAAGCTAGTTCTGGCAAACCGGCCACTTTTTACGTTGTTGTAAAATAAAGAGCCACCAGCAGAGAGCGACATCGGCCCTCTAGAATGCAACAGAAGCTCATTGTAAAAAGTCAGCGCATTGGTTAAATCATCCCCCTCAAAATCAGACACATGAACCCCTGCATGATTAAAATCCATGGTGAACTGATCTTCAGCCACTTCATCACGGCCATTTTGTCCAATACCAAACAGATCGTGAAAACCCATCACAAAACTGTCTAAACCATTATCTTTTGCAGTCACAACTCGATAATCCAGCTCGGTTTTCCAAATTGGAGATGCTTGCCACTCAATCGCAATATTTGACTGGTTTTGATAATAGTCGAGCGAATACGCACTCGTGTGTGCCCATATACTGGCTTGGGTATAAGAGGACTTGAACTCAATAGTCCCCACCCTTTTGGGCTGAGCAGAACGAAGTTGTGTTGAAAGCACATTTGAATGAATAGGTGACTGCGCATAGACAAACATTGGGGATGCGTTCGCGCTTGCAGTAGGATGAAAAAAAGTCAGTATCGAGACTGAAATACTCAGTAACGCCCTTAAACTTATCACAGTGTTTACTCGGTTGTATAAATGCCCGATTTTATTAAAAAACACCGTTCAATTAATGCAGTAGATCTACCGCTTATCATCCTAACATTTAGATTAAAGAGTTATAAAAAAACGAAAATTAGAACCTCTCGAAAATGTAAACATCTTATCTTGCACTGTGCTTTACGAACGCATAGTCTTCGGGATATTAACCTGATGAATATATTGATAGAGGAAAGGTATGTCGGCTACTAACCTAAATTTTGAACAATTGTTGATGAAGCAATCAACGACTCTCATCAATAGCGATCCTAAGTGTTTTCAAGCTACTTGGTCAGAAGCGAGCTTTGACGTACTCGATTGGTTTGGGATGGATCGTTTAACACTCTACCCTAACTCAATGGTCTTACTGGAAGACGGAAAGACTTGTTCAGTATCGAAAGCGAACATACCTCCGGTTAATAAACAGAGTCTCATTGGTGGCAACTATCTTGATTATCTAAAGCTGCTAAAGACCAAAAAAACTTATCTCGCGTTTTCGAAAGACGACCTTGAGAACACTCAGAATTACGTATTAAAGCAGTTATACAAAGAAGGGGGCCGATGGCACTGCATCATTCCTTTGCAACTCTTTAACCAACGCTGGGGAGCACTGTCTTTTACTAACTTTCACGACAACGATACCACTTTCGCTCTCGAAGACATCCAGCGCTTAAAATTAGTCTGTGAGCTTTGGCTCTGTTATTGGCAGCACTCAACGCTAGCCAGAACATTAAAGCAAAATGAGAATAGGCTAGAAGATGACAGTGACAAATTACTCTTACTCACCAAGAAGCAGACCAAAGTGTTGGCCCTTATTGCTCAAGGCCTAAGTGCAAAAGAGTGTGCGGAACAGCTCCATCTAAGCTCTCGAACTATAGAATCGCATAAGTACAGAATGCTTGGGTTGCTCGATTTGAACAACCACAATGACCTCCTTCAGTTCGCGTTGCGTAATGGGTTAGGTATTACAGAAAACCTGCACACAACGCGTTAAAGCAATCTATTGACCCTGTAAATCATTCTGTGTTCGGTGACCTTCAGCTCTTTATATCTGAAGGTTCTGTATTTCTGAAAGTTCTATATTTCTTGAGTTTAAGGACACTGGCTACTCGTTACCTTCACTCAGAGCAAATTTAATTTCATCCGACGAAAAGCCTTTTCGACTTAGCATCGCGTAAGCCTTAGAGCGTTCTTTATGATCGTTTAGGTCATAAGACTTCTTCTGCAACTGTTCTAAACACGAAGAGTAAAAATCCAGTTGCTCTTCGTTAATTAACCGATCGACCAATTGTGGCAATTCGCTCGTGTCTATTTGTCGCTGTCTAAGCTCTTGCTGAATAGCAGTCAAGCCTTTGCCTTTACGAGCATACTTAAGCACTTCTTTTTCCAAATCGGCTTTCTCTGCCTTAATTTGAATATTACTCTTCAGTTCATGCGCTTGTGGGTGCTGGTCAATCGCTACCTTAACTTGTTGATAGCTAAAACCACGCTTTTGCAGCGTCGCAACCAGCTTTTCACGACTCATGGTAAAGCTTGTGTAGTAATGGTTGATTCGGTCTATCAAGATAGTTTGTTCATCAATAGACTTTTCGAAAGACACCTTATGGATAGCATCAGAAATCACTGAGTCCGTCAGGCCCTTCTTTTTCAGCTTTTCGACAATATATCGAGAACCAAATTCACCCGAGAATGCTTGTTCCACAAATTGTTCAGCAAACACTTGGTCAGACTTGAGATACCCAAAGCCTTTCAGGGTACCCAAAGTTTCATCAATCCATTCTTGATTGTCGGTTTTCACTTTGAGCTTCGCTACCAACTCACTTTCTGTCATATCTCTCTGAGTTAAATGCCACATCGCAGAGTTCATGACGCTTTCGATTCGCGTCGCTTTTCTTACCGTTGTATTTCTACCATTCGTTTTTTGCTGTGAATCATCCATTCGATTTCAACTGTCCAAACTAAGCCTACCCCATCATAACGTAATTCTAAGGTGGTTGAGTTACCTAAAAGAGTGAAGCTCAATATAAACTGACAGCCAATAAAAATGGACGCTTATTCAGCGTCCATTTGATATCACATTAAGTAGAAATCGACCTTAAGCCGTACTTAGTTTTTTTGGATTAGCTCTCTTCGTGATTGTAAACATGTACATCACGTTGAGGGAATGGAATCGTGATGCCCTCTTCATCGAAGCGTTTCTTCACGGTTTCCGTCACATCCCAATACACTTCCCAGTAGTCATCTGTCTTAACCCAAGGTCTTACAACAAAATCAACTGAAGACGTATTCAAGGTGTGAAGCTTGATCATATGCTCTGGTTTTTTCAACACTAGAGGGTGAGCAAGAATGATGTCGTTCAATACCGATTTTGCTTTATCGATATCATCTGAGTAACCGATACCAAAAACCATATCAACACGTCTCACACGCTCTGCTGTGATGTTGTTGATCACGTCACCCCAGATCTTGTTGTTTGGGATCACCAAGCGTTGGTTATCGATGGTTTGAACGGTTGTCGATACTAAGCTCATGTCTTTTACAGTGCCTTGAACACCAGCGACTTTGACCATGTCGCCAACATCGTACGGACGGTAGATCAAGATCATCAAGCCCGATGCAAAGTTAGACAGCGTATCTTGCAATGCAAAACCAATGATGACACCCGCAACACCGAAACCCGTTAATAGTGGTGCTAGCTCAATCCCTATTTGAGACAGGGCGATCAGCAAACCAACAAACACGACCGCTTTAGATGCAATTGATACAAAGAAGTCCTGCATCAATACACTGAAGTCCATTTTAGAGTGCGAAACACTCTTACGAACGGTTTTACGAGCCACATTAGCAATAAGGCGAGTTACATACAAAATACCGAGGAAAAGCGCGAGTTTAACGATAAATGAAGGGGTATTTTCAAAAGCCCATGAACTGAATGAACGAAGCCAACCATCCAACAACTCCAGTGCAACATCAACATCCAATACATCAGCGTTAATGTCGCCGGTGGTCGCTAATAGAATACGCTTGTACGAGGTGACATCCACACCAAATGGCACCATCATGGAGATACTTTTCTCTAAGCTGGCAACCATAACGCTGGTTCGTTCTCTGAAACGTATTAATTCAGTTTTTATCGTCGCCTTTTCTTCTTCACTCACAAAAGACAAACGGCGCTCTAAATCTTGACGCTGCGTGTCTGTGTAGAGAATCGCATTTGTCAGATATTGCGAACGAGAAACTAGTGCGGTTTTTAACTGACTTTCCGCAGCCGATACATCAACGCCTCGATCTTTTGACCAACTTAAGGTCTTAGAAAGTTGCTGATAGTAGTCATCCATCATTCCGATACGTTTTTGAATCAACAATTCAAGACGCTTTTTTGCATCCCCTTCAGCCGAACGGTTGTCTTTGCTCATAGAGACAATTTTAACTTCGTTCAATGACAGTAAATGCTGTAAAAGCTCTACTTGCTGGGCAAGAACAGCGTCTAAGCCTTGCTTCTTATCAGATGATAATTGGGAGGATATCTCTTTGCGTAGTGCTTGGTTCTTTCTTCGCAATATGTCTTCTAGAAACGGCTTTTCAGCATCGTGCGCTGTTTCTAATGTAGCGAGGTCCAGCATTAGCTGGTCTTGTACTTCTGCTATTTTATCGACGCTTTGCGCAAAACTTCCAAATGCGACAAACGCCAACATTAACAATAGACAACGCCAAACCTTCATCATACTAATTCCTATTATTGTCTAAATTGACCCTATAAATAGTAGTAAAAAGAAGATGGATAACAAGCATTTAAACGTATGTTGTGTTAAAACTTTGCAAATTATCAGCCTGTATCTAATATTTGAGAGTTCCAATCCCCTCTTATGACCTGTAGAGTACGCAACCAACAAAGAACAACAGCCAATATCATCATTTAGGTGCATGTACTAAATCGCCTTAAATCCTATGTTGGCTCACAGCAAAAGAGCATAAAAATGAACAACGAACTTGATGTTATTGAGTCTCTAGAAGAGCTAGAGCAATTCCTAATTTCAGTAGAAGCAGGGGGCTTAGGTCTTGAAGACGTTGAAGGCGTAGGTATGGCTACCAATAATTCTGATGGTCGTCATTTCGTTGCAGTATTCAACAGCAGTCACAAGGTTTTACTCGCTCGCTGGATCACTAAAGAAATCTTTGAAAATGGTAAAGACCTTGTGCGCAACGGTCCTCGCCGTTCTCACTAAACCTTTCCAATAGCACCAATGGTTAAAGCCCAATACGTCCTGAAGTGACCCCGTAAAGTTGGACATTTCTGTTAAGCGGCTTTCAAGGCCTGAGTTCGATATTCTATCGGAGTCAGGCCTTTTAGTTTCACTTTTATACGTTTGTTATTGTAGTACTCGATGTATTCTTTAATTTGCTCTATCAGAGCATCTGCATCTTCAAAGCTTTGGTTGTGATACATCTCGGTTTTGAGTAAAGCAAAAAAGTTTTCAGCAACCGCATTATCCAAGCAGTTACCTTTTCTCGACATGCTT
>NZ_JBFSTC010000097.1:0-22983 GCF_041466605.1 Vibrio sp. 10N.247.310.17
TATCGCCCAAACTGGTTAAATTTTAACAGTGACAACTACCCTGCCAGATAGGGCAAGCAAGTCATCTTAGATATTAACGAACTAGCAAAAGACCATGAATTTTTCAGTATTGGTGGCTTAACGATCAGCCCAAGCGAAAACTTGTTGGCCTATGGCGAAGACACGCTGAGCCGCCGTATTTACACCATCAAGATTAAAGACCTCACGACAGGTGAATACCTAACAGATGAAATTGAAGGGGCTTCGAGCGCGATTGCATGGCAAAACGACAACCAAGCCTTTTACTACATCAAAAAAGATCCACAAACATTACTTGGTTATCAAGTTTACCGTCACGTTTTGGGCACACCTCAGACAAGCGATGAGTTAATCTACGAAGAAACCGACAGCGCTTACTACACCTCTTTGAGCAAAAGCAAAGATGGTGAACAGGTCTACATTTGGCACTCGAGTACAGAAACTAGCGGTGTTTCAGTCATAGATGCCAACAATCCAAACGCTAAAGCTGAAGCTTTCTACCCACGAGAAACGGGTATCGAGTACAGCATCGCTAAGCTAGGTGATTGGTACTACATCTACACCAACTACCAAGCAGTCAACTTCCGTTTAATGAAAGTCACTGCTGAAGAGATGCATGACCGCTCTAAATGGGTCGATATCATTCCTGCTGACGAGAATACTCAGCTTGTTGACTTCGAGCTGTTTGATGACCATCTGGTTTACGAGCAACGTGCGAATGGCTTGTCTACTGTGAAAGTTCGTCAACTCTCAACAGGGAAAGAGTTCCCACTTGAATTTAACGACACTGCTTTTGCTGCTTACTTAACAAGTAACTATGAATTAGATAACTCAAAAGTTCGCGTCTATTACAGCAGCTTAACCACACCAGGTACTTACTATGATTTCGACCTAAGTTCAGGAGAATCCGAAGTCATGAAACAAACACCTGTATTGGGTGATTTCGAAGCGGATAACTACCAATCAGAGCGAATTATGGTAACGGCTCGCGATGGTAAGCAAGTACCTGTCTCTCTGGTTTATCGTAAAGACTTATTCAAGAAAGACGGCACTAACCCAATCTACCAATACGGCTATGGCTCTTACGGCCACACTATCGAACCAACCTTTGGCTCGGCTCGTCTCAGCTTACTTGATCGCGGATTCGTCTATGCGATCGCACATATTCGAGGTTCAGAGATGCTTGGTCGCCCTTGGTATGAGGGCGGCAAAAAGCTAACCAAGCAAAACACGTTCAACGACTTTATCGATGTAACCAAAGGGCTGGTTGAAGAAGGCTACGGCGCACAAGATAAAGTGTTCGCCGTTGGTGGTTCTGCTGGCGGTCTATTGATGGGCGCAATCATCAACCAAGCACCAGAACTGTACCGTGGCATCGGAGCACATGTTCCGTTTGTAGACGTTGTCACAACCATGCTTGACGAATCGATTCCTCTCACCACCAACGAGTATGATGAATGGGGCAACCCGAACGATAAAACCTATTACGATTACATGCTAGGTTACTCACCATATGACAATGTGAAGGCTCAAAGCTACCCGAACATGTTGGTAACAACAGGCTTGCATGACTCACAAGTACAATACTTTGAACCCATGAAGTGGGTGGCGAAGCTGCGTGAGATGAAAACAAACAACAACGTGCTGCTGTTCAAAACCGATATGGAAGCTGGTCACGGTGGGGCTTCTGGTCGATTTAAGCGATTAAAAGAAGACGCACTTGAATACGCGTTCTTTTTAGACTTGCTAAAGACTCAGTAGATTCTGCGTAAAAGTGAGTATTCACACCATTTTGTCGCCATTTAGGGGCGACAAAATGGCGACAGAAATTATTAAGCATGCTTAAATACGATTAATCATGAAACCCACCAAATCAGCAAGCCCTTGAAAAGCAAGCAATCACAAGGGTTTACGAGAGGTATAAAAACAAATGAAAGTAATTAGCTTCAACATCAATGGCCTTAGAGCCCGTCTTCATCAGCTTCAAGCTATTATCGATAAGCACCAACCTGATGTGATTGGTCTACAAGAGATCAAAGTGCACGATGAAGCCTTCCCACTAGCCGATGTTGAAGCTATGGGTTACAAGGTCTACTTCCACGGTCAAAAGGCTCACTACGGTGTGGCGATGCTTTGTAAGCAAGAGCCAATTTCGGTACAAAAAGGCTTTCCTACAGACAACGAAGACCATCAAAAACGCATGATCATGGCGACGTTTGAAGATGAACACGGTGAGAAGGTCACTGTGCTAAATGGTTACTTCCCTCAAGGCGACAACATTAAGCATGAAACCAAATACCCGTACAAGCGCCAGTTCTACAAAGACTTAATGACGTACCTGAACGATTACCACAACAAAGATGAACAAGTGATCGTAATGGGAGACATTAATATCAGCCCTACCGATATTGATATCGGCATTGGTGAACCTAATGCGAAACGTTGGTTGAAAACCGGTAAATGTTCTTTCCAACCAGAAGAACGCGAATGGTTGAAAACATTGATGGATTGGGGTTTTGTGGACAGCTTCCGTTTACTACACCCTGAAGTGAACGATCAATACTCATGGTTTGATTACCGCTCAAAAGGCTTCGTGGACAACCGCGGCCTGCGCATTGATGTGGTACTTGCGACTCAGAAGCTTGCTGATAAATGTACTGAAGCGGGCATCGACTACGAGCTACGCGGCATTGAAAAACCGTCAGACCACGCGCCGATTTGGTCGACGTTTAAGTAGTTACTTTTAGGTAACAAAACTTAGCCATATAAAAAAGAGAGGAGTTAATATCTCCTCTCTTTTTTATTCGTGACTCTATCTGCCATATACCTAATTAAGCGGCCAAGCGGTCGTGCCGTCAACATCTAACGGCGTCTTAGCAAATTCATCTAAGCAATAGCCTTGATTAGACGATGCAAAATATGTCAAAGGCATGTTACTTAGACTAAGAGCGGTGACTTGTTGCTTCGCTTTATCACTGAAACTGAATCCCCACATATCTAAGTATTGCTTCATATCCCTTTCTGCTACGTAGCTTAATGCGATAAGTAACCAGTCATTGTTGGTGATGCCTTCGGCTTCCTGTTTAGTGTAATCTGAAAAGCCAATCGAGCCTTTACCGTTATTCCAAAGAGTATCACTGGCTTTCAAGCGATTAAACTCGCGTTCAATCAAGTGTAAGCGCCCTAGCAAATGCCAACCTGAATTCAACACACCTTGCTGCTCTGTCAACATCATCATTTGAATGAACATACGAGCCCCCCAACTCCAACCCGTTTGATTTTGAGCCGCCATAAAAGCGTTTGGATCTGGTTGAGTTCGGCTCTGCTGTAAAAGTTGATACTGCCCTTTAAAGTCTAAGCTTTGGCAAGACGATACCTTTGCCGTGTCTTTGTAATACTTTGATTTACTAAAATACGAATAATAGTTGGTTGTTGAGTGGCCTTCCCATCCAGCGAATCTAAAACGTCCTCTTTCCAGTCCATGACCAAGCTCGTGCAAATCACCATGCCCTAGAGGATGAAAAGACCAATAAGCATCGTAAGGATTCCCTGAACAACCATAACCACAAGTCGCTTGATCGGCATTCATGTGCTTTACAATATCAATGTTCGCAATTTCCCAACCCTTTGCCTCTCCGTATTGGTGTATTTCAGCAATTTCATCAATTCCTGGCCCTTTGAAACCCGCAAGTGCATGAGGAAGGTTGTGTACGTAACGCTCTGTGGCGAGAGCCATATCATGCGGCTGTGCCCAATCAGAGGCTCCGATAGACTCTTTCATCTTGTCTAGTTTAGAGTGAACTTCAAATCCGGGAGTCACCAACTCAGCCCAGTCAAAGTTACCTTCTTCGAGCTGCGCGACAAAGCTATCGTTGTCCGCTTTACTTCGCCAAACAGGGTGTTGGGCAACATTTTCAAAACGCAGCTCTACATCGATATCGTTGGTATCAAAATGAACTTGTAATGTCCCGCCATAGGCAGAGGTCAGGTATATCGTTTCTCCATGCTTTACGGGGTAAGTTACCGAAGTCAAAAACTTCGGCCTTGCATAGCCGTCTTTACCCGAAAACTCATGAGTCGCACCGCTACGTAGTGTGTTAAGGGCAATCGACGTTGCCACTTTGTTGTTATCTAATCGCGTCACTTTGATCGTCTTACCCGGTAAGGCATATACACCCGCCGCACGGAAGTTTCTCTTTGACTCTAAAGTAATATTCTTGGTGATGAGAGGAACATTCTTAAAGTTCTTGGTGCTGAAGTTCCCTAAACTCGGCTGTGCTGCGTTATGTTGTCGAGTGTTGTATGTCGCGTAATCACTGTAATACGATCGAAGAAAGTCGATTCTATCTGTTACGTCTTTACCCATTGGGTACTTAACGTCTTGTCGGTAGCGATCAGCAAGTAGCAGTAACAGCTTTTCATATTCGTAGTTCTTGGATGCAAAGAGATCAATTTTTTTGCTATCAAGCGTCGTTAGGTGTGAACGAATACTGTTCGTGGCCTTATAGAACTCTTCATCCATGTTGGACTCATCTGGGCAAGATTTATCATCACATAAATTCAAGTCAACAGTGAAACTATCGAGTTTCAGGCGCTGTAAAAGTGCTTGTTGTTTGACGATATTATCCGGCATGCGATCAATCAGTTGTGTTGAATCCCAATTTGACAGCCCTAGCCTGCGCCAATAGTTATCACCAACATACGTCATATGCATTTCTGCAAATAGTGCATTGCCTAAGTCCGTCATACCGCCATCAAGATGCAAGTACAGCACGGGAATCTTTTTGTTGAACGCCAAACGTAACCCCGTCATTACATCGTTAATTTCGTCACCAGCATTTAACTTTTGAGACAAAATCAATAAATCAGGGTTGTTCGTTTCAATACATTGGCTTAATTTGCTGCCGTCACAGGCGTTATCATCATTGATAACCATCGAAGGATTGATGTTGCTCGTTAGCCAGTTTCGCGTTGCTTTGTCATCAGGAAAATAATAAGACTGATCCATCTGAGCCAAGACAACATTCTTAGGTGAACTTGTGCCTGATGCCCAACCCACCAAGTTTTTCAACCACACTTCCATTTCTGCGTTGACTGAATCCGTTGAACGTTGCTTAGTTCGAAATGGGTTACTTGCTAACGCAGCGTAACGACTACCGCTCGATGTATAACCTGCAATACCAATCGCAAGCTCTTGGTCAGTATATCCACTCTGCATCGCTTTATTGGTTTGCAGGATGACATCGTTGAAGCCGTAAGTTGGTAAGATTATCGCGGCATCGTGTGTTGGATCCCAATGAAGATTGCGCAGCGGCGTGCCGTCTGAATTTTTAGACAGAGACTGTTTAATTTGACTGTAATCAGATTTGTATTGGGCAACGAGCGTTTGGCTGGCGTCAATAAACTCATTGGCATTAGATACAAGGGATGCATCTCCGGATTCAAGCGCTTTTTGTACCGCCGTTTTACTCGGAGGTTGAGCGGAATCACTAGAACCACCACATGCAGAAAGTAGTAGAGACGACGGCAAAATTAGACACAAAGATAAGATGTTTTTTTTCATTGTTATACGACACTCAAAAAAATTGGAGCAAGTATATCTATGGGTTTAATGAAGTCAATTGATTCGACTAATGGGTTCGTGATTTATGGAGTGAATTTAACAAATACCACTTAAACTTATTAGAACCCGAACAATTGAATTGAAATTAAAAACGGTGCTACAAGAGCGCCGTTTATCTAAGAAAATCTGTATCGTAGAGTTAACTTAACGGTCTTAGGTAAGCAAGGAAACGCTTCTCTGCGAATTTGAAAATCGCAATGATGATAAACGTTAGCGCCATGTAGAATAGACCTGCAGTTAGGAAAGACTCGAATGGAGCGTAGTAACGAGAGTTGACCAAACGTGCAGCACCAGTTAGATCCATAATGGTTACGATACCTGCTACCGCTGAACCATGAAGCATAAAGATAACTTCGTTACTGTAAGCCGGTAATGCACGACGTAGAGCACTTGGCAAAATGATGCGGCGGTAAGTCTTTGGTGTGCTCATGCCGTACGCTTTCGCGGCTTCAACCTCACCTTTCGGTAAGCCATTAATAGCACCACGAATGATCTCTGCAGTATATGCTGATGTGTTCAGAATAAACGCAACTAAAGCACAGAACCACGCGTTTTCCCATAGTGTATCTTTTACTGGGAAGAATTGGTCCATACCGTAGTAAATCAGGTACAACTGCACCAATAACGGCGTACCACGGAAGAAATAAATGAACGACCAAGCCGGAGCGTTAATCAGCATATTTGGACTATTGCGAGCGATAGCTAATGGTATGGCTACGAATAAGCCAACAATCAAAGCGACACAAACCATCCAAGCCGTTGTCCACAAACCACCAAGGTAAATCGGCAGGCTTTCAATTATCAATGAAAAGTCCATAACTACCTCGCGTGGATACTGAATTTACGTTCAACCAACTTAAGTAAGCCCGTCGAAACACTGGTGAAGAATAAGAAGATGATTGCCACCGTCATATAGAAGGTAAATGGCATTTTGGTTGAACCCGCCGCCAGAGCGCTAACACGTACCATGTCTTCAAGGCCAATAATAGAAACCAGCGCGGTAGTTTTTAGTAAAACCAACCAGTTATTACCAAACCCCGGCAATGCGTGACGAATCATTTGCGGTAATAGAATACGACGGAATGCTAAGACAGGGCCCATACCATAGGCCTTTGCCGCTTCCATCTCACCGCTGTCGACAGCCATTATCGCACCACGGAAGGTTTCTGCCATGTACGCGCCGAAGATGAATCCAATGGTTAAGACGCCAGCAATGAATGGGCTGACATCAATATAATCAGGTAGGTAAGCGGTCCATTCGTGGTTAGGGTCACTTGATGTGAACCACTCATTGAGCCACTCATTGATGGAATACAAACTGTTGTTTAAAAGGATTTGTCCACCAAAGAAAATTAGCATCATCAATACGAGATCGGGTATACCTCGAATAACGGTTGTGTAGAGGGTTGCAATTGCACGAGCCCAGCGATAAGGCGCGAGTTTAGCTAAGGCACCTAGCATACCAAGAACCATAGCTAAAATTAGCGACAGTAAGGCAACTTCGATTGTAAGCACCGCCCCTTTCAGGATCGACGCTTCATATCCTTGTAAATCAAACATAATGAATTCCAACAGAACTGCGAAAAAGTTGGTAAGACAGGGAGAGGTGAGCCTCTCCCTTAAGAAGTGACGCTAAAGATTACTTACCGTATACGTCGTAGTTGAAGTATTTAGCAGCGATATCTTGGTAGATGCCTTTTTCACGTAGTGAAAGGATTGCAGCATCTAATTGCTTAGTCAGATCTTTGTCTTGCTTACGTAGAGCAATACCAAAACCTTCACCGAACCACTTAGGATCAGTTAGTGATGGACCAACAAACTCGTAGTCTTCGCCACCCGCTTTGTTTAGTACGCCTTCTTCTAGAGCAGATGCATCACCCAGTACAGCAGCAACACGACCGTTAGCTAGATCAAGGTAGGCTTCGTCGAATGAGCCGTAACGAACGATTTCTACTGTGTCGCCGTAGTTATCTGTTAGGTACTTGTCGTGGGTTGTTGCACGTTGAACGGCAATTTTTTGACCACTTAGATCATCAAAGTTAAGGCCTGCACCTTTTTTAGCGATGAACTTGTTTGGGATAAGTGCGTATTTACCTGTGAAATCAATCTTTTTCTTGCGCTCTTCCGTGATAGACATTGCCGCAATGATCGCATCATATTTACGAGCAAGCAGAGAAGGAATAATACCATCCCAATCTTGTGCAACGATCTTACACTTCACCTGCATTTCAGTACAAAGCGCGTTAGCCATATCGACATCGAAGCCTTTCAGCGAACCGTCAGCTTCTGTCCAGCTAAATGGAGGGTAAGCACCTTCAATACCGAAACGTACTGTTTTCCATTCTTTTGCTTGAGCTACGCCCGTTGCAGCAGTTGCAGCAAGTGCCGCGACTAATAACCACTTTTTCATATCCCTACTCCTGTGATTTAGGTTTTCATGTTTTGCTAATTTTAATATTGTGTTTGTTGTTACTTATTAACTTACTTGTTGTGTTTCATTGTTAACACTGTCGCCATTTACCTTAGCAACAGCATTTCAATTCTGATTAGTAAATCGATGATATAAATTGTTGTAATCGCTCAGATTCAGGCTCAGTAAACAGTTTAGCTGGATCGCCCTGTTCTTCCACCAAGCCTTGATGTAAGAACATCACATGATTTGATACGTCACGAGCAAAAGCCATTTCATGTGTTACCACAAGCATGGTTCTTCCCTCTTCTGCTAGATCGCGCATTACACCAAGTACTTCCCCTACTAACTCAGGATCAAGTGCCGATGTTGGTTCATCAAATAGCATTACTTCAGGATCAACCGCTAACGCTCTTGCAATCGCAGCACGCTGTTGTTGTCCGCCAGATAAATGACCCGGGTAGTAATCTTTGCGTTCATATAGCCCTACTTTCTTCAGTAGCAGCTCAGCATTTTCAATCGCTTGTGCTTTAGGTACACCTAAGACGTGAACAGGCGCTTCGATAACATTTTCGAGAACGGTCAGATGAGACCACAGGTTGAAACCCTGAAAAACCATTGCTAAGCGAGAACGGATTCGCTGTACTTGTTTTTCATTGGCAGGAACAGAAACACCTTGGCGGTTGTTTTTCATTTGAATTAATTCACCATTAACCCAAATCTCGCCAGCAGTAGGTGTCTCTAAAAGGTTGATACATCTAAGGAAAGTACTTTTACCCGACCCTGAAGATCCGATAATCGATACTACATCGCCTTTATGCGCAGAAAGTGAAATTCCCTTTAAAACTTCATTTTGACCAAACGTTTTGTGTAAATCCTTTATGTCCAGCGCCGGTACATCTTTCATGCGCTTTCTCTCCCAAGTTTGTGAAAATGCAAGGTACTCCGACCTTTTCATGCGATACAAACTAGCACCACACGGAATAACATGCAACAAATTATTAACCTAATAATTTGGAATAAATAGCGATTCACTCTGACTTATTATGCAAAATGTAGCGTTTTCACCTCAATTTAATGAATGAGTTCTATCAATAAGTCGTAATTACCACTCTTACATTGTTTAAATAAAGTTAATCAAAATGAGATTCTCGTAGCTTGGTGCCTCACAAGAAAAACACGTTTTGTGAACTTAAAAACTGCGCTGCCAACAAAATTTAACACCCGCAGTAGTACACCAAACTCACTATACGAGAACGTTATTTGAAGGTCGTTGAGTGGTTAAAACTTCATAGGCATAAGAGACCAGTTACTAATAGTGAAACCACTCAGTAAGTAAGAGGTATCCGGCTGATGCTATGTAGAGCAAGACATGAAGAAGATAGCTAACGTCAATTTGTGAAAACTAATTACACAATTCATCAACGGTACGTTAATGAATCGCTTCGTTTTGTAGCTTTCTTTCACATAAACTCATAAAGTGATCAAGATCAATCACCCTAAAGGGTAAGCTTGTTAGACTCAGCAGCAAAGAATAAGGCGTTAAAAATGCCAAACATTTCTTTTAACTTAGCTGCATAAAGCACATCAAAACCGTGCAACATAATATTAATAAGTTATAACTAAGAAATAACGCAATTACGCGAAATTTTATAATTCAATTTTAGAATTACTAACATAAAAATATGAGGAATCTATGTCAGACGTTGTGAATAATGCGAACTCTGAAGTAGAAGAGAAAAGCTATAAAGAGCTACACCGCCCTGCTTCTGAATTTGAGAGCCGCTCAGATTACTTAGATCACGAACTTCAAATCATGAAGCCTCGTCGTTTTGGCCTAAACCTTCCAGGCCGTGATTTCCGTTTTGAACTTGAAGATCTTGTTCCTGCACTTGCTGGTACCATCGGTATCATCGCGATGTACTCTGCAGTAATGATGTCTTGGGCTGATGGCCTAACTCAAGCTTGGGATCACGTAAACCTAGGTAAAGACTTCGCGATTGAAGTTGCTCGTGTAGAAATGCTGATTCCTGCACTGCTGTTCTGTATCCTTGCTTCTGGTTTCTTCAACCCGAAAGCAAACCTTGCCGGTAACCACGGCCCAATGATTCCTCTTATTGGTACCATCGCTCTCGCTGGTGCTCACCCTCTTGCATTGGCTATCCTTATCGGTGTCTTCGGTCTAATCCTAAGTTTCCTAAAAGGCGGCTCCAAGCTGGTTAACCTGACTTCGGAAGGTACCGCTGGTGGCTTGCTCATTTTCTTAGGCCTAACAGGCACCATGAGCCAAATTAACTCAATTCAAGCATGGGCGGTTGGTCTTCAATCTTCTACTGTTGAAGCGGGTAGCATGGGTTACGTTGGTTTAATCGTTCTTGCTATTACTATTGCTATCTATGCTTTCTTAGCAAAAGTGAACAAGCGTTGGTTAGCTATCCCAGTTTGTGCATTCACAGGCCTTGCTATTGCATTAGCATTGGGCGCTGGTTTCGATATCGTATTCGAAACTGAAATGGGTATCCCAAACCTAAACCCAGTTTACTGGTGGGGTTCGACTTCTGAAGGTTGGATGCTTGGCTTGCCAAACGTTGAACACTTCATCGCTTCTCTACCATTTGCAATCCTAGCGGTAGCGATGTGGTCACCTGACTTCCTAGGTCACCGTATCTTCCAAGAACTAAACTACCCTAAAAAGTCTGAAAAAGTTCTGATGGACGTTGATGACACTATGACTATGTGTTCAGTTCGTCAAATGGTGGGTACAGCGGTTGGTGGTGGTAACATCACTTCTTCTTGGGGTACTTACATGATCCCAGCAGCAATCGCGAAACGTCCAATTCCTGGCGGCGCAATCTTGCTTGGTTCTCTATGTATTATTGTTGCGATTCTTGGTTTCCCAATGGACGTTGCAGTATGGCCACCAGTGATGCGTGTTGCGCTACTTGTAGGTGTATCTCTACCTCTACTTGAAGCGGGTATGCAAATGGTTAAGGATTCAAAGGATTCTCAAGCAGCTGGTATCTGTATCTTCGGTTCAGCGGTTGTTAACCCTGTATTAGCATGGGCTCTGACTATGCTTCTTGATAACAACGGTCTAATTGGTGATAAAGAGCGTGCGAAGCGTCTATCATTTGTAGACAAGATTGTAATCCCAGTTGGCGTTTTAGTTATCTGTTTAGTAGCAATGCTTGCAGTTGGTATGCTAGAAAGTCAATATGGCCTAAAAGCTTGGCTATAATGCTCATTACTACACAAAAGTAGTATCGGGATTAAAAAAAAGTTTGGGTGGCAACCCCTGCCACTCAAATTTTTTCAACTTTTTTTGGCATTTATTGATTTAGTTTAAGGTTTACAGAAATTTTTTAGCGTAGTCTTGAATACATAGAGTAAAGACAACATATAAAAGGTAGTGACAATATATATAACCATATGACGCTCATATGCTCATATATATTGTTATTAATAAGAGTGTACTACCCTTACGAGGGGCGCTGGCTCAACAGTGTTAATGTACGTATTTTTTCTACTAAAAAGGTAGGTATGTCATGGCAGAGCAATTTGCTAAAGCTTGGGAAGATTTTGCTGCAGGTGAGTGGCAAAGCGAAGTAAACGTTCGTGATTTCATTCAAAAGAACTACACGCCATATGAAGGCGACGAGTCTTTCCTAGTTTCTGAGGGTACTGAAGCAACTAACAAGCTTTGGTCTTCGGTAATGGAAGGTATCAAACAGGAAAACGCAACTAAAGCACCTGTAGATTTCGATACTTCTGTTATCTCTACCATTACTGCTCACGATGCAGGTTACATTGAGAAAGATCTTGAGACTATCGTTGGTCTACAAACTGAGAAGCCACTAAAACGTGCAATCATCCCTAACGGTGGTGTACGTATGGTTGAAGGTTCTTGTAAAGCATACGGTGAAACTCTTGACCCAATGGTTTCAAAAATCTACTCAGAATACCGCAAAACACACAATGCTGGCGTTTTCGATATCTACACTCCTGATATCCTAAAATGTCGTAAGTCTGGTGTTCTGACTGGTCTTCCTGATGCTTACGGCCGTGGTCGTATCATTGGTGACTACCGTCGTGTTGCACTTTACGGTATCAACTTCCTAATGAAAGACAAAGCTGCTCAATTCGCTTCTCTACAAGAGCGTTTCGAGAACGGCGAAGATCTTGCTGCTACAATGCAATTGCGTGAAGAGATCTCTGAGCAACATCGTGCTCTAGGTCAAATCAAGCAAATGGCTGAGAAATACGGTTTCGATATCTCTGAGCCAGCTCAAACTGCTCAAGAAGCTATTCAGTGGACTTACTTCGGCTACCTAGCTGCGGTTAAATCTCAAAACGGTGCTGCAATGTCTCTAGGTCGTACTTCGACTTTCCTAGACATCTACATCGAGCGTGATATCGCTGCTGGCAAAATCACAGAAGACCAAGCACAAGAGATGATCGACCACTTCGTAATGAAGCTGCGTATGGTTCGTTTCCTACGTACTCCTGAGTACGATGAGCTATTCTCTGGCGACCCAATCTGGGCTACAGAGTCTATGGGTGGTATGGGTGTTGATGGTCGTACGCTAGTAACGCGTTCGAACTTCCGTTTCCTTAACTCTCTATACACTATGGGTCCTTCTCCAGAGCCAAACATCACTGTTCTTTGGTCTGAGCAACTACCTGACGGCTTCAAGCGTTTCTGTGCGAAGGTATCTATCGATACTTCTTCTATCCAGTACGAAAATGATGACCTAATGCGTCCTGACCTTGGTTCTGATGATTACGCAATCGCTTGTTGTGTATCACCAATGATCGTTGGTAAGCAAATGCAGTTCTTCGGCGCTCGTGCTAACCTTGCAAAAACTATGCTTTACGCAATCAACGGCGGCGTTGATGAGAAGCTTAAAATGCAAGTTGGCCCAGTTGGAGACAAGATCACTGACGAAGTACTTAACTACGATGACGTAATGGATCGCCTAGACACATTCATGGATTGGTTAGCTAAGCAATACGTGACAGCTCTAAACAGCATTCACTTCATGCACGACAAGTACAGCTACGAAGCGTCTCTAATGGCTCTTCATGACCGTGACGTTCGTCGTACTATGGCTTGTGGTATCGCTGGTCTGTCTGTTGCTGCTGACTCACTGTCTGCAATCAAATTCGCGACTGTTAAACCAATCCGCGACGAAGATGGCATTGCAACTGACTTCGAAATCGAAGGCGATTACCCTAAATACGGTAACAACGACTCTCGTGTAGATGATATCGCTTGTGAACTAGTTTCTACGTTCATGAACAAGATCCGTAAGCTTAAGACTTACCGTGATTCAATCCCTACACAGTCAGTTCTTACTATCACGTCTAACGTGGTATACGGTAAGAAAACAGGTAACACTCCAGACGGTCGTCGTGCTGGCGCTCCTTTCGCTCCTGGTGCAAACCCAATGCACGGTCGTGATGAGAAAGGCGCTGTAGCTTCACTAACGTCTGTAGGTAAACTACCGTTTGCTGATGCTCAAGATGGTATCTCTTACACTTTCTCTATCGTGCCAAACGCACTAGGTAAAGAAGAAGATAGCCAACGTGCTAACCTTGCAGGCCTAATGGATGGTTACTTCCACCACGAAGCTGGCATTGAAGGTGGTCAACACCTTAACGTGAACGTTCTTAACCGTGAAACTCTAGAAGACGCAGTTAAGCACCCTGAGAAATACCCTCAGCTAACGATTCGTGTTTCTGGTTACGCTGTACGCTTTAACTCTCTGACTACAGAGCAGCAAGCTGACGTAATCGCACGTACATTTACTGAGTCTCTATAAGCTCACGCTCAATAGACAGTAAAAACTATTAGCCTCGCCAATGTGCGGGGCTTTTTTATATCTACCCTAAATCTCATCAATGCCCCCTCCCCTTAGAAAGATTAGATTGGCCACAAAAAGCACACTCGCATTCACTTTTTTTCTACAAACCGACTCAAACTACGGTACTATTTCTGTTCATCATTTTAGAGTAACCGCTACATGAAATACCTTCGTTATTTACCACTGATTCTCCTCTCTTGTTCATCACTGGCATCTGAACGCTCTACGTTAACTTTTGCGTTAGACAACGATGGTATCTTTGGTGTCGACCAAGACTATACCAACGGTTTATTTCTGGGTTACACATCGTCAAGTATTACGCCATACGCTTGGGTAAAACCATTGAGCCTTTCCTATTGGGGCGCAAGCTCTTTAGATAAGTGGGAAATCACCATTGGTCACAAGATGTACACGCCTTCTGACATTGAATTAGAAAAACCATCAGCCAATGATCGTCCATACGCAGGTTACCTACATACAGAATTCAACTACATCAGCTTGAACCCACAACAAGCCCAGCGTTTTAACATCACGTTTGGTACTACAGGCGAGCGAGCACTTTCCGAAGACGCTCAAAAACTGGTTCACTCAATCACTAAATCAGACGAACCTATGGGTTGGAAGTATCAAGTTGATGATGAGTACGCAGGTAGCCTTGGTTACTTAAGTCATTTCAACCTAATGCGTAATCAAGCATTAGCGAATACTGACTTCGAGATATCTAACGTATCAGAGATCAACGTTGGTAATTTTAGAAGCGACATTTCTACTGGATTTATGTTCCGTTGGGGTACTGACTTGGGCGGCAACTTTGGCGCAGCGAACATCAGCACAGAAAACCCATTCAAAGCAGGCATGATAGGTGCTTCAAATACAGGTTGGTTTACTTACGCAGGTCTTGAAGGGCGTTACCGATTTAATGACCTGACTGTCGAAGAGGATCGTTCCGGTGTTAATGATTATGCAAAGAAAAATGACAAAGATCCTGCGATCTACGATGTGACTTTAGAAAACATTCAAGCGACAGCCGTACTTGGTGTTGCTTGGTATAACCGATACGTTGGTGCTTCTTTCGCACTTACCGCAAAAACACCCGATTACCAAGAAGCAACAAAGTCAGTGTACGGTACTGGTGGCATCACTATGTTTGCTTTCTTCTAGCCATAGAAAAGGCTTTCACCGCCTGCTTTTCAAGTTAAATAAAGGCAATCATCTTCACAGGTGATTGCCTTTATTTTTAAAGACCTAGTTACTATTTGACCCTATTTTATGTACCGTTTTTGTAATAAAATAAACGGTATAAATTCCTATACGAGAATAGCTCATGTCTACAACTGGTCGCATTCACTCATTCGAATCTTGTGGTACTGTCGATGGCCCTGGTATCCGCTTTATTGTGTTTCTTCAAGGCTGCTTAATGCGTTGTATGTACTGCCATAATCGCGATACATGGGATCTTCATGACGGAAAGGAAGTAACGGTCGAAGAGATCATTAACGAAGCAAAATCATACCGTCATTTCATGAAAGCCTCTGGCGGTGGTATCACCTGTTCAGGTGGCGAAGCGATGCTACAACCTGAGTTTGTTCGTGATTTTTTCCGCGCGGCTCAAGCTGAAGGCATCCACACTTGTCTTGATACTAATGGCTATATTCGTAAACACACTGAAGTGGTCGATGAAGTACTAGAAGCCTCTGATCTGGTAATGCTGGATCTTAAACATATGCGAGATGAAATTCACCACGATTTCATTGGTGTATCCAACCGACGTACTCTGGATTTTGCACGCTACCTACACAAAATAGGTAAGAAGACGTGGATTCGTTATGTGATTGTTCCTGGCTACACAGATACGCCAGAAGATGCGCATCTTCTGGGTGAATTCATTAAGGACATGGATAACATCGAAAAAGTAGAACTGCTTCCATACCACAAGCTAGGTGCTCATAAGTGGGAAGCATTGGGTCACGACTACCCTCTTGAAGGTACAAATCCGCCAAGCAAAGAAAAAATGGACGAGATTGTTGCTATCCTCAGTCAATACCATTCAAACGTAAAATACTAATTTAGACTTACGTTAATAGTGATTTCAAACGCCTCAATTTCGATTGGGGCGTTTTCTTTTTTGGTTAAAACAATCCTTTCACTTTTCTTTACAACTTTTGTTTATCAATTCAAAAAATCATATTAAATCCGTGTTGAGATCATGTTTCCACTCTTAGGAATGCTGTTACTCTTACTGCAACAAAATAATATAACATTTAGTTTTTTAGTGAGGTTCCTCCCATGGAAATGACCAATGCTCAGCGTCTAATTCTATCAAATCAATACTACCTAATGTCTCAAATGGATCCTGAGAACTCAGCTAAATACCAGCGTCTACAAACGATTGTAGAACGTGGTTACGAACTCCAAATGCGTGAGCTTAACAAAGAATTTGGTTGTTTAACTGAAGCAGAATGTCGCGAAATTATCGACATTATGGAGATGTACCATGCGATGCAAGAGTCGAATAAAATGCTTGCAGATCAAGAGCGTGCGGAAGTCGACCAACGTCGTCTACAATTCCTAGGTTTCGATATCGCTTCTGAAGCACAAATCGTACATTACGTGCGTTTCCTTGTTGATTCTGAAGGACTTTACCCTCAATTTGACAAAGCAGATCACCACTTCAATAGTCAAATGCCAATGTTAGAAAAGTACCGTCGCATGCTAACAACGTGGCGTAACTGCCCTCGTCAGTACCACCTATGTGCGACAGAGCTATCTCAAATATTTAGTGCTTAGTGCATTAGAAGATTAGCTTTAACTAGGCTTATAAAATTTCAAAAAAAGGGTTACTCATCATGAGTAACCCTTTTTTAATATTCATATATAAAGCGATAAGCCAAAGCACCTAGAATACATAAGCGACACCGACGTTAGCGGCCATGTTAATGCCACTTTCAAGTATTGGGCTGTTCTCAATATCACCTTCAAGGTTGGTATATCGCACACCGCCGGTTACTCGAACATTTGGCGTCACATGCAGATAACCACCTAAACCGATAAAGTATTGGCCATCCCAGTCAGCGTCAAATTCATCTAAATTGGTTCTCGCCGCTTCCGATGAACTCACTCCGTACAGGTGATTATTCAAACGCTTACTGTTATACGAGTAACCAATAGATGGTGTAATCGCCCAGCCATTACGACGAATTGGTAGGCGCCATGCCGCTTCTGCATAGATGCCATTGTGCCTAAACCCTAAGTCTGAGCCCGCTGTCGCTTCAAACATACCGACCAATGTAATCACTTGATAGCTTACACCTCCCAACACCGACGCTTTACGCTCATCTAACTTCTGGATATCAGCATTATCAGAGTCACTTGGCTTTAATGTTCTTGGATCATAAACCGCTCTAAACACAATATTCTGTGGTGAACCTGCAGGTAGCAAGCGATAACCAGCACTGAATCCACGCATGAAAAAATGCTCACCTTCATAACCAATCATGGGGATCACCGTACGATTTGACGGCGTCTCTTTATAGACAGCAGGAGAATAAGAGGCGGCAACGCCCAATGACCACTGCGATATTTTTGCATGCGTTACTGTCGAAGCCAGTAACGCCACACTGATAGCCACTATTTTTAACCCATTATTCTTCACTATATTTACCTATTTATTGAGCAACATTGGATAACGCAGCGCATTATATGGTACTTCATTCCAAAAAATCAATAGAGCTCAGTTATACATCTAATACACATAAATCCAGTGTGAGTATTGTTAAGCGACCTAAAATCACAAAACAAACGGTTAGGTCCGCTCGAATGTAAAATAATTCGATTCCACACGCCTCAAGTTGCCTATTGCGCTCGCTACGTTTTTCACACGCAAAATTGTAAATAAATACATAATTGTTAAGCAAAATTGTCGAAGCGGGTCTAACCTTAAAATGTAGGGAGAGCCTATTTTTCAATCGCTCGTCAGTTTTGACTGGTTAACAAGGGGAATGTGACTATGAGTATTTTTGACCACTATCAATCACGTTATGAAGCAGCCAAGGAAGAAGAGCTGACATTGCAAGAGTTCTTAGGGCTGTGTAAAGACGATAAAAGTGCTTACGCGAATGCTGCCGAGCGCTTATTACTCGCCATTGGCGAACCGGAGGTCATTGACACTGCTCAAGATCCTCAACTAAGTCGTATTTTCTCGAACCGTGTCATCTCACGCTACAGTGAATTTAAAGATTTCTACGGCATGGAAGACGCGATTGAACAGATTGTTTCTTATCTAAAACATGCAGCGCAAGGTTTAGAAGAACGTAAGCAAATCCTTTATCTACTTGGCCCTGTGGGCGGTGGTAAATCTTCCCTTGCTGAAAAACTCAAAGCACTGATGCAAAAGCTACCAATCTATGTGCTGTCTGCCGATGGTGAGCGAAGCCCAGTGAATGATCACCCCTTCTGTCTATTTGACGTAAACGAAGATGGCGAGCTTTTGAAACAAGAGTACGGAATAGAGAAACGTTACATACGCTCTATCATGTCACCTTGGGCAGCAAAACGCCTCCATGACTTCGGTGGTGACATCTCCAAATTCAAAGTCATCAAACTGCGCCCTTCTATTCTCGACCAAGTTGCGATTGCGAAGACAGAGCCGGGTGATGAGAACAACCAAGATATCTCGTCTCTGGTTGGTAAAGTCGATATTCGTAAGCTTGAGCACTTCTCTCAAGATGATCCCGATGCCTACAGTTACTCTGGTGCACTGTGTAAAGCAAACCAAGGTGTGATGGAATTCGTAGAGATGTTCAAGGCGCCAATCAAAGTCTTGCACCCACTCCTAACGGCAACACAAGAAGGTAACTTCAACGGTACTGAAGGACTTTCTGCACTGCCATTTGACGGTATGATTCTGGCTCACTCAAACGAATCCGAGTGGCAGACCTTCCGTAACAACAAAAACAACGAAGCCTTTCTCGACCGTGTGTACATTGTAAAAGTCCCTTACTGTCTGCGCGTCTCTGAAGAAGTTAAGATCTATCAAAAACTGCTTGAGAACAGTGAGCTATCCAAAGCCCCTTGTTCGCCAAGCACACTCGATCTGCTATCGCAATTCAGCATCCTATCGAGATTGAAAGAGCCTGAAAACTCTTCTCTATTCTCAAAAATGCGGGTTTACGATGGTGAGACTCTAAAAGACACCGATCCAAAAGCGAAGAGTTACCAAGAGTACCGAGACTACGCAGGTGTTGACGAAGGCATGTCTGGGCTATCAACGCGTTTCGCCTTTAAGATCCTGTCTCGTGTATTTAACTTCGACCAAGCCGAAGTGGCTGCAAACCCGGTTCACTTGTTCTACGTGATTGAACAACAAATCGAACGTGAACAGTTCCCTCAAGAAACCGCTGAGAAGTATCTTGAGTTCTTGAAAGGATACCTAGTACCGCGTTACGTAGAATTCATTGGTAAAGAAATTCAAACCGCTTACCTAGAGTCTTACTCTGAGTACGGACAGAATATCTTCGACCGCTATGTCACCTACGCGGACTTCTGGATTCAAGACCAAGAGTACCGCGATCCAGAAACAGGACAGCTATTTGACCGTGCTTCTCTGAATGGTGAACTAGAAAAAATCGAGAAAACAGCTGGGATCAGTAACCCTAAAGACTTCCGAAATGAGATTGTGAACTTCGTGCTTCGTGCCAAAGCCAACAATAACGGTCAAAACCCAGTTTGGACGAGCTACGAGAAACTGCGCACTGTAATTGAGAAGAAAATGTTCTCTAACACAGAAGAGCTACTTCCTGTTATTTCGTTCAATGCTAAGACCTCAACGGATGATCAGAAAAAACACGACGACTTCGTTGCTCGTATGATGGAAAAAGGCTACACCGAGAAACAAGTGAGACTGCTATCTGAGTGGTACCTAAGAGTTCGTAAATCCTCATAACCAAACTGTATTGAGCTGCTCAATTGGGCAGCTCGTACAAACCAATAACTTTATACCCTAACGAACGAATAGCTTTAGTAAACTAATAACTCTTATACCCGAATAAAAAGTAGGATCGCAACATCAGCTGAGAGGGAGTTCTTATGGCACAATTTATCGATCGGAGGCTCAATGGCAAGAATAAGAGTGCTGTGAATAGACAGCGTTTCTTACGACGCCATAAAGAGCAAATCAAAGAATCTGTGGCCGATGCAGTCAACCGACGCTCAATCACCAATACTGAAACCGGTGAAGACGTCACTATTCCTCATAAAGACATCAAAGAGCCAAGCTTTCACCAAGGTCAAGGCGGCGTAAGAGAACGCGTTCACCCAGGTAATGACCAGTTCATCACGGGCGATAAAATTGAACGTCCTAAAGGTGGCGGTCAAGGTGGTGGCTCAGTCCAGGGTGACGCAAGCCCTGATGGCGAAGGCCAAGATGAATTTACCTTCCAAATTTCAAAAGATGAATATCTTGATATTCTCTTTGAAGATTTAGCTCTGCCTAATCTAGAGAAAAATCAGGTCAACAAAATCACTGAATGGAAAACACACCGTTCTGGTTACCAAAGCGCGGGGATTCCGTCTAACATCGCTATCGTTCGTTCACTGCAACAATCTCTGGCTCGTAGAACCGCGATGACAGCAGGTAAAAAGCGCGAGCTCAACATACTGATGGAGCAACTTGACCAAGTAAAAATGACAGAACCAGCACAACCTTTCGAAGAGAGTCGCTTGAAAGAAGAGATTGCTGAGTTACGTAAAAAAATTGAAAGCGTGCCGTTCATTGACACCTTCGACCTGCGTTTTAAAAACTACGAGAAGCGCCCTATTCCATCTAGCCAAGCCGTTATGTTCTGTCTAATGGATGTATCTGGCTCAATGGATCAAGCCACCAAGGACATCGCAAAACGCTTCTACGTACTGCTTTACTTATTCCTCAATCGCACATATGAAAACGTCGATGTTGTGTTTATTCGTCACCATACTCAGGCTAAAGAAGTTGACGAACATGAGTTCTTCTATTCACAAGAAACTGGCGGCACGATCGTTTCTAGTGCACTGAAACTAATGAAAGAAATTGTCGCAGATCGTTATCCTGCTAATGAGTGGAATATCTACGCAGCACAAGCTTCTGATGGAGATAACTGGGCGGATGACTCACCTCGCTGTAAAGAACTGTTGGTCAATACGCTATTGCCGACTTGCCAATATTACTCTTACATCGAGATTACGCGCCGTTCACACCAAACGCTTTGGCACGAGTACGAGAAGCTAGAAGCGAGCTTCGATAACTTCGCCATGAAGAACATTAAAACGGTGGATGATATTTTTCCTGTGTTTAGAGAACTGTTCCAGAAAGAGACTGCGTAAGGGAGTTTGCCATGACAGCGAAATCAAACGTTGCAGAGAAAGACAAATCTGCACAGAAGAAAAACGACAAGATGCTGCCTGATGGTCCAGATTGGACGTTCAACCTCTTGGAACAATATCACGTAGAAATTAAGCGTGTGGCGCAGCATTACCGTTTAGACACTTACCCGAACCAGATTGAAGTGATTACCTCTGAGCAGATGATGGATGCTTACTCCAGTATTGGTATGCCCATCAATTACAACCACTGGTCTTTTGGTAAGAAGTTCATCCAGACAGAGCAAAACTACAAACACGGCCAAATGGGCTTAGCGTACGAAATCGTGATCAACTCAGATCCGTGTATCGCTTACTTAATGGAAGAGAACACGGTCACGATGCAAGCGTTGGTAATGGCGCATGCCTGTTACGGCCATAACTCGTTCTTTAAGGGTAATTACCTGTTCCAAACTTGGACTGATGCAAGCTCGATTATCGACTATCTATTGTTCGCGAAAAAATACATTACCGATTGCGAAGAAAAGTATGGTGTGGCTGAAGTCGAGAAACTTCTCGATTCTTGTCATGCTCTCATGAATTACGGCGTAGATAGATACAAACGCCCTGAGAAGATTTCCATAGCTGAAGAGACAGCAAGGCAAGAAGAACGTGAAGCGTATCTGCAATCTCAAGTCAATGAGCTGTGGAGAACTGTGCCTAAAAATCAAGACAAGGAAAAAGAGACCAAAATCCGCTTTCCTAGCGAACCTCAAGAAAACATTCTCTACTTTATCGAGAAGAACGCACCACTACTTGAACCTTGGCAGCGTGAGTGTGTTCGCATTGTTCGCAAGGTGAGCCAATACTTCTACCCTCAAAAGCAAACTCAAGTAATGAACGAAGGCTGGGCAACCTTCTGGCACTACACCATTCTTAACCACCTTTACGACGAAGGCTTGGTGAGTGACAAGTTCATATTAGAATTCCTACACAGCCACACCAGCGTGGTCGCACAGCCCGCCTACAACAGCCCTTATTTCAGCGGGATAAACCCTTATGCGCTTGGCTTTGCGATGTTTAGAGACATCCGACGTATCTGTGAAGAACCAACCGATGAAGACAAAGAGTGGTTCCCTGAGTTAGCCGGAAGTGATTGGTTAGAAGCGGTGCACTTTGCCATGCACAATTTCAAAGATGAAAGCTTCATCAGCCAATACCTCTCACCAAAGATCATTCGAGACTTTAAACTATTTTCTGTGCTCGACGACGACCGCAAAAACACCATTGAGATAAGCGCTATTCACGATGACCCAGGCTATCGCTTGATTCGTGAAAAGCTTGCGGCGCAATACAACCTAAGTAACCTTGAGCCGAATATTCAGGTGTTTAACGTCGATGTTCGTGGTGATCGCTCGATGACACTGCAGTATGTGCCTCACGGCCGTATACCGCTTGATAAAGGCTACGACGAAGTGATGAAACATCTCTATCGCTTATGGGGCTTTGATGTAATTTTGGAAGAGCTCAAAGATACGGGTCATAGAGAGATTCTGACTACTTGTCCAAAACGTAATGATTATGGAGCCAAGATTTAATATCAATCACAGTAAGTCAGTGCTTGGTATAAAACTCCGCTCCCCCTACAACATAGTGGTCACCCGCTCGGAAGTGGAGCAATAAAAAAGGTTCATCGCGGCTTTCCGGGGAAAGCCGCTTTTATCTTCAAGAAGAAG